>NZ_DGMV01000067.1:9104-18879 GCF_002388575.1 Marinimicrobium sp. UBA4509 | reverse complement strand
GGCACCAGCATCGGCGGCGCCCGGCCCAAGGTGCTGTTCCGGCGGGGCAAGTCCTGGCTGGTCGCCAAATTCAGCTCCAGCCGGGACACCCTCAACATGATCGCCGCCGAACACGGCGCCATGCGGCTCGCCGCCAAAGCCGGCCTGACCGTGGCGGACACCCGGGTCCTGGAAGTCTCCGGCAAGGACGTGCTGCTGGTCCGCCGCTTCGACCGCGACACCCACGCGACCGGCGCCCCGACCCGCCGCCACATGCTCAGCGCCATGACCCTGCTGGATCTGGACGAATACGCGGTCCGCACCGGCGAAGCCAGCTATCTGGAGCTGGCCGACGTCCTGCGCCAATACGCCAGGAACTTCGAACAGGACGGCCGGGAGCTCTTCCGGCGCATGGTCTTCAATATCCTGATCGGCAACACCGACGACCACGCCCGCAACCACGCCTGCTTCTGGGACGGCACCGGCCTCGACCTGACACCCGGCTACGACATCTGCCCCCAGCCCAGGCTGGGCTACTCGGCGGACCTGGCCATGGCCGTCGGCCACCAGGGCCGCGCGGCCACGCTCAACAACGCCCTCAGCCAGGCGGAACGGTTTGGTCTGAGCGAACGCGAAGCCGCCGAGTGCGTCGACGCCATGAAGCTGGTGGTGGAGAAACACTGGAAGGAGTTGTTTTCAGCGGCGGGCATGGAAGCCGGGGATATCGAGTACCTGGCGAAGGCGACGATTCTTTCGCCGTCGATTTTTGATTAGGCGTTAACGGCCAAAGGAGCGTCTGATTGCATACTGGGTACCGTCCAATTGTACCCTGCCCCCCCCCCAAATACTCCGTCGCTTTACGGCAGGTCCTTCTTCTCCGCCAGCTTCTTGGCGTAGGGGTTCTTCGTTGACTTGGAAAAATCGTAGTCGTCACGCATGGCAGCTTACGCAGCATCCAGCGGCTTAATCCGCGACACTTCCTCTTGCACCGACCGTGACGCGGCCCATAAATCCACGGCGCGCTGCGCGTTAAGCCAGAACTCCGGAGAATTGCCGAACAAACGCCCAAGTCGCAACGCCATCTCCGGGCTGACCGCGCGGCGCTCGCGCAACAGCTCATTCACCGACTGCCGGGACACGCCGAGGCGCTCGGCAAGCTTTGCCACCGTCAGATCATAGTCCGGCATGAAATCCTCTCGGAGCATTTCGCCGGGATGCGTCGGCTTACGCTGGATACCGGTGGTATTGGAAATCGCCATCGTCATCACCTCACTTCAGTGGTAATCGCAGACTTCAACGTCATAGGCATTGCCGTTCTCAAACCGGAAGCAGATCCGCCACTGGGTGTTGACTGAAATGGAGTGCTGCCCTTGGCGGTTACCGGAAAGCGCATGCAGCCTGTTACCCGGGGGCACCTTCAGATCATCCAAGCAGGTCGCCAGGTCTACGTACTCGAGCTTACGCGCTGCCCGGGAGGCCACATCAGGCGGAAATGTCTTTGCCTTCCCTTTGGCATAGAGCGCCTGGGTGCGCTTGTCCGCGAACGTCTTGATCATGCTGATGATCGTATTTTGTCACGTGACGCTTGTCAAACGGGTCTCAGCCACCCGCCCGCACCAGACTCTCCCGCGAAATCTCCCCAACCGCCCTCGCCCCAGTCAGCGTCATCGCCACCTTCATCTCGCTGGCGATCAGGTCCAGCACATGGGCCACGCCCTGCTCGCCGGCAGCGGCGAGGGCATAGACGAAGGGGCGGCCGAGCAGCACGCCATCGGCGCCCAGGGCGAGCATCCGCACCACGTCCAGGCCGGAGCGAATGCCGGAATCCGCCAGGATCGTCAGGTCGCCCTGCACGGCGTCGGCGATGGCCGGCAGCGCCCGGGCCGAGGAGAGCGCGCCGTCGAGCTGGCGTCCGCCGTGGTTGGACACCACGATGCCGTCCGCGCCGAAGCGCGCCGCCTCGCGGGCGTCCTCCGGGTCGAGAATGCCCTTAAGCACCATCGAGCCTTTCCAATACTCACGAATCCATTCCAGATCCCGCCAGCCAATGGACGGATCGAAGTTCTCGCCCAGCCAGCCGATGTAATCCTCCAGATGGATGCGGTGGCCCAGATAGGCCGACACATTGCCCAGATCGTGGGGCCGCCCGCGCAGGCCCACGTCCCACGCCCAGCGCGGGTGCGTCACCGCCTGCTGCATCCGCCGCCAGGACGCGAACGGCCCGGACATCCCCGAATGCCGATCGCGATAGCGCGCCCCCGGCACCGGCATATCCACCGTGAACACCAGGGTCCGCACCCCCGCCGCCCAGGCCCGCTCCAGCGCGTTCTTCATGAAACCGCGGTCGCGCAGCACATACAGCTGAAACCACATCGGCCGCGTCATCGCCGGCTGCACCTCCTCGATGGGACACACCGACACCGACGACAACGTAAACGGCACGCCGCGCGACGCCGCCGCCCGTGCCGCCTGCACCTCGCCCCGCCGCGCGTACATCCCGGTGAGCCCCACCGGCGCCAGCGCCACCGGCAGGCTCACCGCCTCCCCGAACAGCCGCGCCGACAGATCCACCTCCCCCACTTCCTTCAACACCCGCTGCCGCAACGCCAGATCGCGCAGATCCGCCACATTGCGCGCCAGGGTGTGCTCGTCGTACGCGCCCCCATCGATGTAGTGAAACAGGAATGGCGGCAGGCGGCGTTTGGCGGCGCGGCGGTAATCGTGGGTGGAGGAGATGATCATGGTTGTCTCAACAAAGCGGGAAAGCGCTACTTATCGTCTGTAGACCGTAATTCGTGGTCTGCGCTCTACTGGATGGGTCGATTTAAGGAGAGTAATTGAAGGAGGCGGAGATGACCAAACCAGACGACCTGGAACAGAGCAACGTGCGCGATGCAGCATGCCTTGCTGTTGAGCAGTTTAACTATTTGGAAGCGCTTTTCTCCGCCCTAGCAGAGCGACTGGAGGCTTTTAGCCCGGAAGACAGGACGATCCGGGATGCCAAGAGACTCGCGTTATTGGGCCGAAGTCATGCGGAACAGTGGTCCTGTGCCTTCCTGGATGGAATCAACGGGTAACCAAGCAAACAGCGGAGGTATTATGAAGAGGCACAAACCGAACATTGAGATCGGGCACTACCGTGGGGGTCGTTATTGGGGCATTTGGATTGATTCAGAGTTGCTTGCGGTAGTGTGTTATCGGAAGGGGGCGGAAGCAATCAAATCGGCTTTGCTAAATCGTTCCAAGCCAAAGCTGTAGGCGACAAGGGCCAGATCACTCTGCGCACTTTTGTAACGCTTGAGGTAGCCGGCCGATAAGAGTAGAGGGAGCGGTGCTCTCAGCGGTCCGGCTGACCGATTTGCTATGCAACTTACTGGCCCTGGTGACGTGATGCCTCTTCCTGCTCTGTTTGTAGGCGCTCATATACGTTGTCCAGCAAGTGCTCTCCAGCGATGCGCCTGAAATCGTCATCATTCATCAGGCGGCCGAAGATTTCCTCGTTGCCGTCCATGCGTTCGATAAACAGGTTTTCCAGCATTCGGTTGAACACATAGGCGAAGTTGTCACGGGTATTGGCCTGGGCGGCTTCGCGCAGCGTGTCGTTCTCGGCGGCGCTGGCGGCTATCTGGTCAAAAAACAGTTGATCGGCCGGAGTGAACTCGGTGCCAAAACGCTCGTTGAGCTTGCCGATCAGGGTGGACAGTTCCACCTCGTCGTCCTCGGCGCGGCCGGTGCCCACTTCGGTGGGGCCGTAGAGCGGCCTTGCCTCGCCCACGCCCAGGTCGATGGCGCCTTCGCTGATCTTTTGCAGGCGGTAGTATTTGAGCGAGACCTCGTCTTCCAGTTCAAAGACGGTGTCGTCGGCGTCCCGTGGGAGCTTGTGCAGCAAGAAGCGCCCGTAGCTGTAAAGTTTTTCCAGGCTGCTGTCCTGATAGGGGATAATCTGCGCCAGGAAGGCATAGAGGTTGCGAAAGGTGGCAAGCTGGCCCTTGAACTGGTCCTGCTCGTCCTCGTCCAGCGCTTTGTAACGATCCACGGCTTTATCCAGTACTGCGTTGATCTTCTGGTGGTCAGCGGCAGTCGGCTCGTTACGGTTTTTGTACCAAATTTCGGAAAAGGCGTTCACCTCATCCTCGGTAAACACCTGGTGCTCTTCCAGGCGGTGCTGCAAATCATAGAGCTGGTGCGGGTCGCTGGGCTCACCGGGTGGCGAGACCTCGTAGTAGGGCTTGAAGGCTTCATAGATCTCGCCCGGTTCGTTGACAAAATCCAGTACGAAGGTGTCTTGCTTGCCGGCGGTGGTGCGGTTCAGGCGCGAGAGTGTCTGTACCGCCTGAATGCCCGCCAGCCGCCGATCCACATACATGGTGTGCAGCAGGGGCTGATCAAACCCGGTCTGGTATTTCTCCGCTACCAGCAATACCTGATAGTGTTCGGAGTCGAAGCGCTCCGGCAACTCGGACTCCTTGATGCCCTCGTTCATGCCCACTTCAGTGTAGGAATGATCGGGAAAGTCCGGGTCCGTCACACTGCCGGAGAAGGCCACCAGCGAGCGAATGCCAGTGATCTCGTGCTTTTTAATGTACTGGTCAAAGGCCTTTTTGTAGCGCACCGCGTGCAGGCGCGAGCCGGTGACCACCATGGCCTTGGCCCGGCCGCCGATGCGGTGGCGGGTGTTGTGGCGAAAGTGCTCCACGATCACCTCCACCTTCTGCGCGATATTGTGCGGGTGTAGCGACATAAAGCGCGCCAGCGCCTTGGCCGCCTTGCGTTTAGGTACCTGGGGATCGTCCTCGATGGATTTGATCAGCCCGTAATAGGTGTTGTAGGTGGTGTAGTTATCCAGCACATCCATGATAAAGCCTTCCTCGATGGCCTGGCGCATGGAGTACAGGTGGAACGGCGGCTGGCCATCCGGGCCGGGCTCGTTGAACACCGCTTGGGTTTTGAACTTGGGTGTGGCGGTAAAGGCAAAGAAGCTGATATTGGGCTGGCGCGGGCGCTTGAGCATCTCTGCGAATAGTGCCTTGCGGGCCTCCTCGGAGAGGGCTTCTTCCTCCACGTCTAGAAACTCCTCGGCAATGGCGGATTCTATACCATCGCGGTTGAGCACCTTGCGCAGCTCCATGGCCGTTTCGCCGGATTGGGAACTGTGGGCCTCGTCCACAATCACCGCGAAGCGCTTGCCGCCGGTGTCGAGCGCCACTTCCTCGCCTTTCTTCGCGAGTGTGTCCATTGCCTGGGTGATAAAGGGAAACTTCTGGATGGTGGAGATAACAATGGGCACGCCGGATGATAGCGCCAGGGCGAGCTGCTGGGTGTTCTCGTCAATCTTCTGTACCACCCCCTGTTTGTGCTCGAACTGGTAGATGGTGTTTTGCAGTTGCTGGTCCAGTACTCGGCGGTCGGTAATCACCACTACGGTATCGAAGACCTTATTGTCCTCACTGTCGTGCAGGCTGGACAGGCGGTGGGCCAGCCAGGCGATGGAGTTGGACTTCCCCGAACCCGCCGAATGCTGCACCAGATAGTTGTGCCCCGGCCCCTGGGCGCGGGCGCTGGTGATCAGTTGGCGCACCGCGCCCAGCTGATGGTAGCGGGGAAAGATCAGGGTTTCTTTCTTTTTGCGTTTAACGCCCTTTTGGGTGGCGACCTTGGTTTCACTCACCTCCAGGTGCAAAAAGCGGGCGAGGATGTCCATCAGGCTGTCGCGGGTCAGCACCCGCTCCCACAGGTAGCTGGTGCGGTAGCTGCCATCGTCCGACGGCGGGTTGCCGGCGCCATGGTTATGACCCCGGTTAAAGGGCAAAAACCAGGTGCTCGCACCGGTCAGGCGGGTCGTCATAAAGGCCTGGTCCGGGTCCAGGGCAAAATGCACCAGCGCCCGCTCCTTGAAGCGAAATATGGGTTCGCCCGGGTCGCGGTCATTTTTGTACTGGGCCATGGCGTCGTCCACCGTCTGCCCGGTCATGGGGTTTTTCAACTCCAGCGTGACCACCGGCAGGCCATTGACGGACAGCACCATATCCAGGGACTTTTTCGGGTGCGTCTCGCTGAAATGCACTTGCCGGGTCACCCGCAGGCGGTTGTGGCCATAGGCCTCGGCGGCTTCCGGGTTCATGCCGGTGTTGGGCGCAAAGAATGCCAGCCGGAAGGTTTTACCATAGCACTTAAAGCCGTGACGCAGCACATGCAGGGCGGTCTTGGAGGCCAGTTCCTTGACCAGCGAGCCCAGCAAAACCTCCTCCGCCTTCTCGCCGTGCAGTTTCACCAACTGCTGCCAGCGGGCCGGCTGGCTGGCCTTGATAAAGGCGATCACCTCGGCGGGGAACAGCGCCCGGGCCGGGTCAAAACCCTTGGGGTCGCCTTTTTGATAGCCGCCTTTTTCAATCAGCGACTGCTCCATGGCCTGTTCAAAGTAGATTTCCTGGTGCATAGGCTTCCCCAGTTTAGCTGACTTTAATCTGGCCGGTGACGGCGTTTGTTATTAGGGCGGAGCGGTATTCTTCTAGCAACGCAATGGCGTTACCTATGCGCTCATGGATCTCGTCCAGACTTTTCACACTGTGAGATATCCACTCTACGATTTCATTTACCTCATCCGTTGGCGGCACAGCAATACGGATTCCGCCCACTGTATCCGTATTCAAATTCAACTGTGTCCCGAGCTTCCCAAGCCCTAGATAGGGTTGACCACTCTTAAAGATCCAAAACAGATACTCGGATAGTTCATGGGGAATTCGAGGAAAATATACAAAACCATCATGAATACAGCACTTAATTCCAGTAATTATGGGTTTCCCAACACTCCCTGCAATACTCAGGAACAGATCGCCCGGATGCCGCTTCACACTTAAACTTGCGCCCAGCTCTGACAATCTTTGAGTTGTCTTTTCCAGGCACACTTCCGAAGCTGTAACATCTGCAATCCTCACCCAGGAATACTCGCCATCGTCATCAAAATAGATGGGGTCGTCAATCGGCCGTGGGGAAGCCCCTCGTAAGACGGGGGTAATCCACTTAATTGCCATAACATCCCAATGCGTTGGAATCTCCCCCAGCCACTCAATACCACTGTCTTTCATGGGCGCATCGGGGTTAAGTCCCTTGGTGACGGCGCTGGTGATCAGAGCGGTGCGCTTTTCGGCCAGCCGATTGAGCAGGCGGCGCTTTTTGTCGATCAGGGCGTCGATCTCGGCGGTTTTTCGGTCGAGGAAGGTGGCGATTTTTTGTTGTTCATTCAAGCTTGGCCAGGCCCACGGGATCTTGGTGATATCCGCCGGGTCGCAGCGTTGGTGGCTTCGGGTGACTGATTGAACAAAAGATGACAGCCGCTTGGTGACCTTCTCACTCTTCCAGGTATAAAAAATGTATCTGAGGTCGGCATCGTATGGAATAAGCGGAACAAATTCTGTGGAGGCGACGGTAAGGTATTCCGCATGCGGATCGGCGATGGTGACAGTAGCTTTCCTAGGGTTCAATTTTGAGACAAGAACCTGAGGCTCGTTGATTATCAGCTTTCCGCTATCAATTGATTCGCCCTCTTCAATAGCCCCTGCTCCAGTCGACTGAACAGTCGGGATTGCATAATGGTAGACATCAACATCTTCGAGATCAGATGGACCAACCTGAAACTTTTGGCTTTTGATGACGAAATCTGCGCGGCGCACCTCCCAACTGGAAGGAACGCGACCAAGCCATGTGTTTCCAGTGTCCTTATAATTTTCGTATTGCTGCATGCTCATGACTTGTCATCCCGCTGTTTCGCCTGCTTCTCCAGTGCTTCCAATTCCCGCAAATCCTCGGCATCGGCCTCCAGCGCCTCATTCCGTCGCCGCTGTACGTCGAACTGTTCAAAGCGCTCGCGGGCCACCTGTCGCGCCCGCTCGGCGCTGATGGCGCCCGCACCTTCCAGAACAGGCCGCTCGTTGAACTCCAGCAGCCGGTCCACATTGCGTCGCCAATAATCCAGAGTCAGGTCCTTGCGGTCCTTGGCGCGCAGCTCGGCTTGCTCCAGAAAGATCACCACCAGGCGGTTGAGGGTGTCCACCTCGTCGGCGGCGAGGTAGTTCTTGGCGATGGCCACATCCTGCTTGCGCACCCGGGCGCCCTTCCAGCTGGTGAGCGCCATATTGGGCTCGCCGGGGTCGGCACGGTGGACCACGATCTCGGCGGCGGTGTGGCCGGTCACCGCGTAGAGCAGCTTGTTCTGCACCTCGGCAAAGAACCGTTGGGCGTCGCGGTCGTCGGCGCGGTAGTCACTGGACAGGACGAACAGATCGCGCACCTTCTGGTAGAAGCGCTTCTCGGAGGCGCGGATGTCGCGGATGCGTTCGAGCAGCTCGTCGAAGTAGTCCCAGCCGCCGGGCTCCTTGAGGCGCTCGTCGTCCATCACAAAGCCCTTGACCAGGTACTCCTCCAGGTGGGCGGTGGCCCACTGGCGGAACTGGGTGCCGCGCGGCGAGCGCACCCGGTAGCCCACGGCCAGAATCATGGGCAGGCTGTACCATTTAACCCGGTAGCTCTTGCCGTCCGCGGCAGTTGTCAAGGATTCCTTGACAACTGAATCCTCCGATAACTCCTTCTCATTCAGTATGTTACGAACATGCAGGCTCACATTCTGCTTGCTGGTATCGAACAGCTCCGCCATTTCCAGCTGGGTCAGCCAGACGGTGTCGCCCTCGGCCCGGAGCTGGATCTCCGTCCGGCCGTCGTCGCTGCGATAGAGGATCAGATCGCCAACGCTCATGCGGTCGCCTTTTTCAGCATCGACAGAATGTCTTTTTCCAGGCCCTGGATATCGTGCTCGATGTCTTCCAGCGGCCGGGGCGGCTCGTAGACGTAGAAGTGCCGGTTGATGGGAATCTCGTAGCCCACCTTGGTCTTAGAGTGGTCAATCCAGGCGTCGTCCACAAAGGGCAGTACCTCGCGGGCCAGGTAGGCCTCGCAATGGTCGTACACCAGTTCCAGCAACTCTGTATTGTCGGCATCCTTCTCGTATCCGATGGGCAGCGGCAGGGGGATGTCGTCGGGCAGTGGGACGATTTCGGTATCGCGCAGCTCGCTGTCCGGTTCCGGATCGCTGTCTTTGTCCAGGCAGATAGCGGCTTCCGGGTCGCGCTCGGACAGGGCGGCAAGGATGGCTTTTTTGGTGCCGGCGGGCAGCTTTTCCCCGGCGCTTTTGAAGGCGGCTTTCAGCACCGGCTCGAACTCGGCGCGGTCCTGGTAAAGGGTGTCCTTGAGTTTCTTCAGCAGCTTGAGAATACGCTGCTGGGTGGCTTTACCAGCTTCAACTTCGGAGTCGTGCTCATTCTGGTTTTTTCGCTTCTTGCTGGTCGCCAGACTGAGGAACGCTTTCTCTTGCCACAGGCGCTCAATACGCTCTGCACTGGCCTGAAAGTTGAGCCTCAGGGGACGTTCGACAATCACTTTTAGGTAGCCGAAATCGCGGTTATCGAAGATTTTGGAGCAGATCCGCTTTTCGCACTTGCCATTGAGATCCACTTTGCACTTGGCATTGTTCTTGAAGTCGGCGTACAGGCGGGTCAGCTCTTCGATGTGCTCGTCGCTCAGCTCGTTGCGCTTGTTGCCCAGGCTCTTTTTCATCTTGCGGTAATGTCGGGTGCCATCGATCAATTGCACTTTGCCTTTGCGTTGCGCCGGCTTGCGGTTGGATACCAGCCAGATGTAGGTGTAAATACCGGTGTTATAAAAGAGCTGGTCCGGCAGAGCAATGATGGTATCCAGCCAGTCATTCTCGATAATCCAGCGGCGGATGTTGCTTTCACTAGGGCCG
>NZ_DGMV01000067.1:0-8930 GCF_002388575.1 Marinimicrobium sp. UBA4509 | reverse complement strand
TTGAACAGCGGCGAGCCATTAAAGACAATAGCAATGCGCGAGCCCTCGCCACCCTGCTCGGGGGCGGGTTTCATTTTGCTGAGCATGTGCAGCAAAAAGAGGGTGGCGCCATCTTTAATGCGCGGCAGGCCGGGGCCAAAACGGCCGTTAAGGCCCAGTGTATTGTGCTCACTCCTAACGTGATCTTCCTGCGGCTTCCACTCCACACCGAAGGGCGGGTTGGCCAGCATGTAGTGGAAGTTCTTGCCCTCGTGGCCGTCGCCGGTTTCGCCGTCGCCCAGGGTGTCGCCAAAGGCGATGTTGTCCACGGGCTCGTCCTTGATTAGCAGATCAGAGCGACAGATGGCCCAGGATTCTTCGTTGTATTCCTGCCCGAACAGCTCCAGGTGGGCCTGAGGGTTCTGCTCTTTGATGTATTCCTCGGACACGGAGAGCATACCGCCGGTGCCGGCGGTGGGGTCATAGATGGTGCGGGCGATGCCGGGGGTGTAGACGTCTTCGTCCTCGGTGTAGAGCAGGTGGGCCATCAGGCGGATTACCTCGCGCGGAGTAAAGTGGTCCCCCGCTTCCTCGTTGGCCTGTTCGTTAAATTTGCGGACCAGCTCCTCGAACACATAGCCCATGTCGTGGTTACTAACCTGCTTGGGGTGTAGGTTGATGCGTGGGTCGGCGAATTCCTTGACGACCAGATAAAGCCGATTCGCCTTATCCAGTTTCTCAATCTCCGACTCGAAGCCGAAGGCCTCGAAAATCACGCGGGCGGATTCCGAGAAGCCGTTAATATAGCTGATCAGGTTGGTGGCGATGTTTTCCGGGTCCGCCAGCAATTTTTCAAAGGTGTAGGGGCTGATGTTGTAGAGCGGGTGATTGCGCTCCTTGCTGGCCTTGCGCGCCAGCACCTTGTGCAGGGCATCGCCTTCCAGGCCACGGGCCTGGAGTTTTTCGTACTCCTTGAGCACTTGGTCCTTGGTGGGTGCCAGCACGCAGTCCAGCCGGCGCAGCACCGTCATGGGCAGCATGACCTTGCGGTATTGTGGCGGACGGTAGGGGCCGCGCAGTTTGTTGGCGATTTCAAAGACGAAGTTGATCAGGTTAGTGGTATTGGCGGGCATCAGTGCTCTGCTCGTTCTCTGGGTTTATGGATGTCTGTATCTGAATCGATGAATAGCGTGACTTTGTTGCATAACGCCCGCGTAATAGGCGCGAGCTTGCGAGCGTCCTTATTGACGCGTTTGTTAAGCGAATCTACCTTGCGCTTTTTTTTACAAAATCATGGTCTGTTGCTGAATTTACCCCGCTTTCTCGTATGTATCCAACCCCAGAGCCATTAGTATACACGTAACCTTTTCGCTTCCACGCTATAGTGCGTGGCCATGCAGATGGAGCTGGATTAATCATTTCGGTATGAATAATGGCTTCCTGATGTTTTTGCGCTTCACGCCAATTAACCACTTTATATTTTTTATAACCATCAACTTCTTTATCTAAAATTGCATAATTAATTTTATGCCTTTCTTTAGGCCGGCTACTTTTGACTAAAGAAAATGAAGCCAAGATCTGATCTTCTGAAGTCTTGTCTTGGTAGAATATATTCGCTCGACTATTTAGATACTGGTGTTCATTGAACAGATTTACCTCTCGTTCATTCCTCACATCAACCCAACCTTTCCTGTGAGGAATACTATAAACATTAGGATCAAAACCAACGCATAGAATTCGAGGAGTTATAGGAAGAAAAATAATTACTCCAGCAGACCCTAATCCAAAATTACTTCCTGGGGCTCTCCTGTCTAGAAAATGCCATTTATTAGTTAAAACAGCAGGATCATCAGAAGTGACAAAGTCGGTTTTAGTTTTATTCTTGATCAGGCAGACTTTAAGATCATTAATTACGTACTTTTCTTGTATGAAGTTTCTCATAGAAAGCTGAACTGCTTCTTTCATCTCCATTTTAAAGTCCTTCGGTTCAAGACCGGCGACCTCACCCATGCCATCTGTCACTTCAATACTTCGACGTGAGGCGGCTTCAGTTCTCATATACTGTAATCGCCAAAATAATTTTAAAAACTCGCGATGCTCGTCTGTTAAGTGATAATTCTGGTTTGTAATTTCTCTAACAATACCAGCATAACGGCCCTCAATGGGTTGGAGCGCTTTCTCTAGCTCAAGATCATCGCCATAAAAGTAACTTTTTGAGCACTGCTTCTTCAGCGGCGCACAATTAATAAATTTCTCTCTATCAATATTAAAAATATTAATAGCAGACGTTGAGTTATCCGCAGCAAACTGTCGAAGATAACATTGAGGAACATAATGTTGATTTTTATTCGATGCCATGAACACCCAAATTTTCGAGTTAGCCTAACAGACATTAGGACGACGGCGCGAATATCCAATGAACGCGTCTGCGTCATATCATTTTTACTCAATTTCCCTTAACGCAGAATAAAACCAGAAAAGTCAGCCACTTACAAACTCAGCGAGCAGGCATCCTCCCGATATGTTGACCAACTCTCTCCCAAAAGCAGAAGTCCGTCGACCCTCTCCTATCGGTGATCAAAGTAAGCCCTTACTAGCTTTTCAATCCAGATCATCCCCGCTCAATCGCCGCCGATGGCTTAAACGAGTCGTCGTATGTGCCCCTGCTAATCCTCGGGATTCGATCTCCGGGAACTTACAGGGCAGTTGCAGCCTGGTGTAGGCGATCAGCAACGTGAGGGAGGTCAGGCCCTGCCGGGCCAGGCGGTGCTCTTTGAGACTTTAACCCTGGGTCAGATGTTCGCTGAGGACGCGGGTGGCCCATTGGCGGAAGCGCACGCCTAGCTGGGATCTGACGCGGTAGCCCATGGAAATGATAGCATCGAGGTTGTAGTGATCAATCGCGCGCCGACCCCCCCCGCTTGCCTTCCTGGCGAGCTATCCGGAACTTTCGATAGTTGCCTCACGGCCCAACTCATCCTCTTCGTCCACATTGCCGACATGCTCGCCGATGATGCGCAGGTTCTTCCCGAACAACTCCGCCAGCTGCTTCTGAGAGAGCCAGACGGTCTTGCTCCAAGAAAACAGCGCACGGACCTATGCGCAACATTAGCTGCGCATAAGGGTGCTTTAATTGCGCATTAATCTCAATGGCAACATACCCGATCATGGCGAAACCCATACCTGAAAAGGCGCTACAGGACATTGAGGCGGTGGTCTCCGCCCACCCTGAAGGTGTCGGCCTTCAAGCCGTCCTGGAAGCTCTTGAGCAATCGTTGCCCCGGCGTACACTCCAGTACCGTTTAAAATACTTGGTGGATGCGGGCCGGCTCATCAAGACCGGGGAAAAACGGTGGGTCCGATACTTCCTTGCGAATACCGAGCCCAGGACAGGCAGCGGCGTCCGGGAACCCTCCCACGAAGAAGCGGCGGGCGCTATACCCGTCTCCCGGCAGGCCGCTGAGATTCAGAACGCCTTACGCAAACCGCTCCGGTCACGCAAGCCGACGGGCTATCAACACAGCCTTAACCAGTACCGGCCGAACCATACGGCGTATCTTTCACCCGCCGAGCGCACGCATCTTCGGGAAATCGGCACGCCGCCGTCGAGGCCCCGGCCGGCGGGCACCTATGCGAAGCAGATTTTGAACCGCCTGCTGATCGATCTTTCGTGGAACTCCAGCCGCTTGGAGGGGAACACCTACTCTCTGCTTGATACGAAGCGATTGATCGCCTTCGGGGAAGAGACGGCGGGCAAGGCACACGTCGAGTCGCAGATGATCCTGAACCACAAGGACGCCATCGAATTTCTTGTGGGCTCGGCGGAGGATATCGGCTTCAACCGCTATACGATCCTGAATCTTCATGCGTTGCTGGCCAACAACCTGTTGGCCGACCCGGAGGCAACCGGCCGCTTGCGCCGAATCGCGGTCGGCATTGAGAAGTCCGTGTTTCATCCCCTCGAAGTGCCGCCCCTGATTGAAGACTATTTTGATCAGATCCTGGCGACGGCCAGCGCTATCGCCGATCCCTTCGAGCAGGCTTTTTTTATTATGGTTCAGTTGCCGTATCTGCAACCGTTCGATGACGTGAACAAGCGCGTTTCCCGGCTAGCGGCGAATATACCCTTCATAAAAGCCAACCTCATCCCGCTCTCCTTCACGGAGGTGCCCGCCGATATCTACACCGAAGCGATGCTCGGCGTGTATGATCTGAACCGGATCGGCCTGCTCAAGGACGTGTTCATTTGGGCTTATGAGCGGTCGGCGGCGCATTATACTGCCGTCAGACAATCGCTCGGCGAACCCGACCCGTTCCGGTTAAGGTATCGTTCTGAATTGCAAGGCGTCGTCCAGGATATCGTGCTTGAGAGATTGGGCAAGAAAGCCGCGTTCAACCGCGTTGTTCAATGGGCGGAACAGCATATTCCGCAGGAAGACCGGGGGCGGTTCAGGGAAGTGGCCGAAAATGAAGTGCTGAGCTTGCACGCGGGCAACTTTGCCCGCTATCGGATAAAGCCCTCGGAATTTTCAGCGTGGCAAGAGGTTTGGTTGGGTAACCCATGAGTACGCGGGCCTCGGAGCAAGACGCTGTGTTTTCCTGACACGGCTTTCTCTCACATCCGATGAAGAAACATCCTAAGAGCAAAGCGAAATCGCCCCCAAACTTTCAGATATCTCCTTTTAAAGACCAAGCTCAGCGGCGCGCCAAGCGTGTCGACTGGAGCGCCTTGTTAAGGCCGCCGATTCTACGTATTTTGGCTCCAAACTGGGCCAAGCACTGCGGCAACAAATAGAACGTATGGGATTAGATGCTCAGCGACCGCATTCCCCGTAATGGCGTGAGACACGATTTCTCGCAGACGATAGGCCAAACCTTGTATGCCATCTAGCTCAACAACTTCTTGGTGCACAATTGGACCGCTGTCGTCCGAGAAATTGCAGACGATGGAAACTCCCAAGTAGCCATTGGGACGTATATCTTGTGCGGTCACATTTTTCTCAAAATGATCGGCACGATTAGCTCCTCGCAACTGCTCTTTTGCCAGTCGGCAGGCCTTCACAGATAATAACTTAGAAACACCGCCGCGCCCAATCTCAGCCCACAGCTCATTTCGATAAACCACATGAGTTTTCTGATAGAAACGCAACGCGAACCAGAAAATAAGAACCCAGGCGAATATGCCTAGGACCTCCGGCTTTGAGAACTGGAGGTTGACGACGAAAAATCTGATTTCGTCACCATGAAACCCTCCCCCAGCCGCATAGTAAAAAATGAAGGCGAGGGAAATCAGAATTAGATTTCTTCTCTCTGGACTAGAATCACTTATCGGCATATATTCTATCTGCTTATTGACCTAACGCCTGCAGACTGCGAACCCTTGAAATGGAGCGCAATGTAAAGGGTTCACCGTGTCTGCAATGGTTATTTTTACTTCGGATTCTCACTCAGCTCTCTAATTCGCTGCATGTCATTTTGGTCGAAGTCATATTCGGGCAGAGAGATGCCTGGATTTTCTCTACTAAGTTGCCTTTTCTTAGCTTCCACGTAAGTTCCATAAATTGCCCGATATGCATGATTATAGTCAGATCCACTCAAGTTACTTCGTTCAGCC
Source organism: Marinimicrobium sp. UBA4509 (assembly GCF_002388575.1). Taxonomy (NCBI): domain Bacteria; kingdom Pseudomonadati; phylum Pseudomonadota; class Gammaproteobacteria; order Cellvibrionales; family Cellvibrionaceae; genus Marinimicrobium; species Marinimicrobium sp. UBA4509. The sequence continues at coordinate 3,337 of NZ_DGMV01000067.1, read as the reverse complement.
TCAAGAGCTTCCATCGCTTCTTCCGCTCCCGCGACGGCAAGTTCTAAAGCAGTTTCGCACACTTCGTCATCAACGTTATCGCCATCACAGGTAGCGAAAATAGCAACTTTGAAGTATCTGGCTGCGTCCAGTTGTGGACCCAATCTCTGCATTGCCTCTTGCTGAGGTCCAAAGTAAGCCAAAACTGAAACCAGCAATGCTAGAAAGGCGACGCACAAACTCAGCGTAGCCTTATCGAGATGAAACTCTTTGGTAGACCCCGCCTTCTTAGTCTGCTTATTTTTTCTTACCATTCGCGATCTACCACTTTATTACACCGAAACATAACGCCCGCAGCACGCGCGGTTTTGTAGTGGAGGCGCGGCCGCAACAGAAAAGCCGCCGCTGCGCCTGCATTGTTACTTTTTTATACCGCACCTTCTAATTCGGCAACATGCTTTTGGATGATATCAAAAACCTGAGCGCTTACCTCCTTTTTGTCTCGGAAGCGCTTAACTTCAGCAATGACAGTTTCATAATCAAAACTGAAAGTTGAGCTGCTAGCCTCTTGAACTTTCAGGGTGATGTGGAAGTTGTCATCATCCCAGGCGACAACAACCTCGGGGAAATTAGTAAAGGTAAAGTTGTTGACCCGAAGATCATGAAGCAGAGCAGTGGCGACGAAGCCACCTACCTCACAGCTACTAAACTCTGAGCTCGTAAAATATGTTCCCATGTCGTCTCCTGGCTAAATAACTGAAACCTTAACCGCCGCGCTTTGCGGCTGGTTTGGAGCGCAGCGGAAAACCAGTCCGCCAACAGCGCTTTGTTACGCTCCATATGCATTGAAGTGCTTTTTCCCCGTCAGCCACAAATATGCGTCCACTTCCTTCAATGTAAAGGATGTCAGATCAAATGCTTCGGAAAATTTCTGAACTATGGGAACAAACCTCGTATAGTCTTTCAGATCAGCGCTCGTAAATTTTGCAAATTTGCACTTATTGCGAAAGTAAATTAGCATTTTTTCGACGTATCTATCGTATATCGGATATTTTTCAGGATGATGGTGGCTACAATATTTTGAAGCAAAAGAATAGAACCTCCGAATTTTACCGCCCACCTCGACCGGTGAGATGAGGTTTACTAGTTCTAGCTCACCATTTTCTAGCGGTGCCGCAATACCCATCGATGCGATATGCCTAGCAACAGAGTGCGTATCGTAAATGTTGGTACTATAGAAATCATTCAATGCACTAACTTTGATCAGTATATCTTCAATTCTTTCGTTCCCAGGAACTAAGTCTTGAAAAAGGAGATTAAGACATCGCTCCTGAAGGACGTACTTCTCTAACTCGTTCCATTCTTTGAGCCGAAGATTCACAATTTCTGATGTCGGTACCGGAATATCAATCATAAGCGTAACGCCAGCGCACAATGGTGCTCTTGTAATGGACGCGCAGCCGCAATATAAAGAGCGTCCGGCGGCCGTAGGCCGCGAATTGGTGCGCCTTGTTAAACGTTTTTAGCCTGCCGCCTGGTACCTCTCATACTCGGAAACCAGAAAAGGTGGGCCGACCAATAATAGAAAACAAAGCAGGTAACTGCCGATGCTGTTGCCACCTGACGTGGCAATGCGATATATCAAAACTGGTAGAACCAACGCGCAATATCCAACCATCCACAGCTTCAGCAGGCCATGCTGACCGATGAAATCCCCAAGCGACTGTTGCTCAGCTCCGTAGCCTCTCCAATTCCTGATCTCAGGGTTTAACAACGGCCACAACGAAAACAAAAGCCCAAGTACCAAACCGGTCTTCAGGCGATAATCGTGCGGTAGCTGAAATACCACAGCGAAAGCCACCAGCCACACGCAGCCGATGACCCAGTTTTTAACCATAACTTTCTGGGCTGAGGTCATAGACGTTTAACGCCCGCAATAAACGGCGCGAGGAACGAGCGTCCGGCGACCGCAGGGAGCGAATTTAATTGCTTTGTTAGAAGCCATTAACCACCGACCTTGTTGTATGCCATGGCCAGAAATTCCTTGACTTGCTCAAACTCCGATTCTGACGATACGGTAAACTCAACGTCACCAGTACCATAGTGCCCTATTGAGGTTACATCCCGGTAGTTGAGAGTTCCGGCAGGGATATCCGAAGGCTTCAGCTTGAGGAACAATTTTATGTTCTTCCCTTTGACTTCCATACAGGCGATATTCTGGGATACTTTGTAGGCAACATAAAACTTTTTTGGGACCTCTTCGATAGACTCATCCAGGCCCAAGATGAACTCGCGAATAGTCGCCGTTAACTCGCGAATTTCTTCACTTTTTCCTTCAAGCCTTTCATCGAAAGTGTAGATCGCAGTGGCACGGGTTAGTGCAGCTTTCTTGCCAGCCTCAACCATAATCGGATTTTTATATCCGTTTTCGGTTGTAATGGTAGTTGTCGATGTGGCCGCTGACTTAGACGCATGAAAAACCTCTTCAAGATATATCGAGTTGTTAGAGAACAACCGGTATTTCCATAGTTCAATATTTGCGCCCATAACTTGCACTGCGTGCAAGTCGTATTTCTTATAGTTCGGTGCTATGCAAATCACCCTAACGTCCGACCAATCAACTTTAACGCCGCTTCCAAGCCGCTTTTGCACCGCGATCTCAAAATCCCCTTTATGGTCCTGAATCCAGTGCAGATAGAAAAGACTTTGGTTAATCAGTTCCGATGACTCAACTTTTTTGTACTCAATGATGACAGGATTATCTTCTTCCGATAATGCGAGACTGTCAATTCGGCCCGCATGTTGGGCGCCCGTTGAGAACTCGCTGGCAACGAACCGGCAATTGAAAACGGTTTCGAAATTCTCCTCAATCAGCCTCTGCAAATCTTTTTCCAGAGCGAAGTTCTTCTGCTCTACAGCAGATAGCTTGTCCCCTGAAATATCAAATATCGGCACTTGATGATTACTCCATGGTCTCTTTGGATTCTAACAGGTATTAGGACGCCAGCTCGAATATCCGATGAACGCGCCGGCGTCATATCACTTTTCTTTAAATCCCCATAACACAAAAGAAGACCAGAAAAGTCAGCAACTTACAAACCCAACCAACAAGTCTTCCGCTGATATCTTGACCGACACTGCCCCAAAAACAAAAAAGCCGCCGACACTCCCGCGCCGGCGGCCTTTAAGTAAGCCCTTACTACCAGCCTAAATCAGATCATTCCCACTCAATCGTAGCCGGCGGCTTGGACGAGATGTCATACGTCACCCGGCTGATCCCCGGAATCTCATTAATGATCCGGCTGGAAACCTTCTCCAGGAAGTCGTAGGGCAAATGCGCCCAGCGGGCGGTCATGAA
>NZ_DGMV01000076.1:15576-15995 GCF_002388575.1 Marinimicrobium sp. UBA4509 | reverse complement strand
CCAGCCTGTAGTGCGAGCGAGCGGTCTTTACCCAGAAAGTCCCCAGTTTCGCACACCGGGCCTACCAGGTCCCAGGTTTTTACCTCACCCCCATGCTCCCGCACCGGCACAATGTTCTGCCACGCCTGGTACAAAGACGGGCGGATGTTGTCATTCATGGCCCCGTCAATGATGGCAAAGTTCTTGTGTTCGGTGGGCTTGAGGTAGAGCACCTGAGTCAATAACACGCCCGCGTTGGCGGCAATGGAGCGGCCCGGCTCAAACATCAGGCTCAATTTACGATCGCCGAGTCTGGCCTTGATCGCATCCATATAGTCACTGACCGGTGGCGGGGTCTCGTCCCGGTAGGTCACCCCCAGGCCACCGCCCAGGTCCAGGTGATGAATGTGGATACCTTCGCCCGCCAGCTCGTCGACCAG
>NZ_DGMV01000076.1:14879-15511 GCF_002388575.1 Marinimicrobium sp. UBA4509 | reverse complement strand
CGCCAGCTCGTCGACCAGCACCAGCAGGCGATCCAGCGCGTCCATAAACGGGGCGAGCTGGGTCAGCTGGGAGCCGATGTGGCAGTCCAGCCCCTGCACGGACAACCCGGGCAGCTCCGCCGCGCGACGATAGACCGCCGGGGCCCGTTCGATATCGATGCCGAACTTGTTCTCTTTCAGCCCGGTGGAGATATAGGGGTGAGTCTGGGCGTCCACATCCGGGTTGACCCGCAGGGAGATATTGGCGGTTTTGCCGAGCTCACTGGCCACCTGTGAGAGCTGCTCCAGCTCCGCCTCGGATTCGACGTTGAAGCAGAAGATACCGGCGTTGAGCGCCTGAATCATTTCCGCGCGGGTTTTGCCCACCCCGGAGAACACCACCCGCTTGGGGTCGCCGCCGGCGCGCAGGACCCGCTCCAGCTCGCCACCGGAAACAATATCGAAGCCGGCGCCCAACCGGGCCAGCAGGTTCAGCACCGCCAGGTTGGAGTTGGCCTTGATGGCATAGCACACCATCCCCGGGTGATCGCCCAGGGCCTGGGCGTAGGCCAGGTAGTGCTGGGTAAAGGCGGCGCGGCTGTAGACGTAGGTGGGCGTGCCGAACTGCTCGGCAATACGGGCCAGGGGGAGGG
>NZ_DGMV01000076.1:14415-14752 GCF_002388575.1 Marinimicrobium sp. UBA4509 | reverse complement strand
GGGAGGTCTTCCACAAACAGTTCGCCGTCACGGCGTTCAAAAGGCTGCATATCGGGTCTCAAATCAGGGGGTTATTCGCTCTGGCCGCCATCCGACGCAGGTTGCTCGTTCCGGGGTTCTCCGGACTCGGCCTCTTCGGGCAAGTAGAGGGGGCCTTTCTGACCACAGGCTGCCAACAATAAGGTAGACAGCAATACCGCACTCAAGGTGGCGCAACGGGGGGTCATGGGCACTCCTGCAGGGCTCGGGCGAAACAAGGCGGGCAGTATAACCCTGAGGGTGTGGGGGCTCAACAAATGGGAGAGGGGACCAGACGGTGGATGACGGGGCTTCGCCC
>NZ_DGMV01000076.1:0-14250 GCF_002388575.1 Marinimicrobium sp. UBA4509 | reverse complement strand
TTATCCGCCCTACGCGAACTGCCGTGCCACCCGTAGGGCGGATAAGGCAGAAGGCCGCATCCGCCGCAACCAAACCGACCCCACAGCCATGCGTAGGGGCTGAGCGCAGCGATTAGACTGCGCATCCGCCGTTACCTGACCCTGAATCAGGTCGCCCAGGCCCGGTCGCCTTCCTCGTGCGGCATACAACCATCGTAACGGCCGGGGATGGCGATATAGCGCAGCACCTGGGTGGCCCCCACCTGGGAGGTGAAGAAGCCGAACAGTGTCAGCTGCTTCATCATGGTGAAGTAGTGCGGCGGTGTGGTGCCGGCGGCGGCCACCGCTTTTGCCTCGGCATCCAGCGCGCGAATGAACTCGGTGCGCTGCTCGCCGCTCAGGTTCATGAAGTCGCTGCCGTACTGCTCGTTGGCCGCGGCGTTCAATTGCTCCATGCCGCTGTGGAAGATGGCCTGCTCGGCCTCGGTGTAGCAGTCCCGGACAAACACGGTCATGAACTGGCCCACTTCGGCGTCTTTGGCCCCCGGGGTGTCGGTGCGTGGCAGGATGGTTTCCGCCACTTCATCGAGCAGGAACACGTCCTGTTCGGTGAAGCTCAGGCTCGGGGCCGCCTCCTCTTTGGAGGCGCAACCGGCGATGACCCCGGTACTGCCGATCATGGCGGTGCCGGTGGCGGCGGTGATCAGTTTGAGGAGTTCACGTCGATTCATCACAAATTCCCCTTCTTCAGTTCATTCACCGCGTGGTCCACCGCCCGGGCGGTCAGCGCCATGTAGGTCAGGGACGGGTTTACGCAGGAGGCGGAGGTCATGCAGGCGCCGTCGGTGACGTAGACGTTGGGCGCGTCCCACACCTGGTTGTGGGCATTGAGCACCGAGGTTTTCGGGTCCCGGCCCATTCGGGCGGTGCCCATTTCGTGAATGCCCATGCCCGGAGCGTAGCCCCAGTCGCCCCCCTGAACATTCTTCACACCCGCGGCTTCGAGCATATCCACCGCGTCCTGAATCATGTCCTTGCGCATTTTCTTTTCGTTGTCCTTGATCTCGACGTTCATCGCCAGCACTGGCAGACCCCAGGCGTCGGTGACACTGTGGTTCAGGGAGATGCGATTGTCGTGATAGGGCAAAATTTCACCAAAACCGATCATGCCGATGTTCCAGGCGCCCGGTTCGCTGAGTGCCTGCTTGAGATCGGCGCCGACCTCAAACTCGGCGATGTTGCGATCCCAGTTCTGGCGACTGGCGGAGCCCTGGTAACCAAAGCCGCGTACATAATCACGCTGATCACCGCCCACGTTGCGAAAACGCGGGACATAAAAACCGGCGGGACGACGGCCGTAATAGTATTTGTCGTCAAAACCTTCCACCTGGCCGCTGGCGCCGGCCCGGAAATGGTGGTCCATGACGTTGTGGCCCAGCTCCCCGGAGCTACTGCCCAGACCACCGTCCCAGACATCCCGGGCGGAGTTCATCAGAATCCAGGTGGAGTTGAAGGCCGAGGCGTTCAGGAACACCACGTCGGCGGTGTACTCGTAGGTCTGGTTGTTTTCGGTGTCGATCACCTCCACACCCTTGGCCCGCTTTTTGTCCTTGTCGTAGATGATTTCTTTCACCAAGGAGAAGGGCCGCAGGGTCAGGTTGCCGGTTTTCATGGCCGCCGGCAGGGTGGAGGACTGGGTGCTGAAGTAGGCGCCGAAAGGACAGCCCAGCCAGCACTTGTTACGGTACTGGCAGTTGACCCGGCCCTGCTCGGGCTTGGGTTCGGTGATATTGGCCACCCGGCTGTGGATCATGTGCCGCTTGCCGCCGAACGCCTTCTCGATACGCGCCGCCACGTCTTTTTCCACACAGTTGAGCGGAATCGGGGGCAGGAACTGGCCATCGGGCAGAATGTCCAGGCCTTCCCGGGTTCCGGCGATGCCGGCGAACTTCTCGACATAGTCGTACCAGGGGGCGATGTCGTTGTAGCGGATCGGCCAGTCGATGGCGATGCCTTCTTTGGCATTGGCTTCAAAGTCCGCCGGCGCCAGGCGGTAGCTCTGGCGGCCCCACAGCAGGGAGCGACCGCCCACATGGTAGCCGCGGTACCAGTCGAAGCGCTTTTCTTCAATGTAAGGGTTTTTCTGCTCGTCGGCCCACATCCCGAAGGTGGACTCATTGAGCGGGTAGTCCCGGCTGAGGACCGGGTAGTTTTCGATCATTTCCTGGGTGGGCTTGTCCCGGTGCGGGTAGTCCCAGACTTCCTTGGTGGCGTTCTTGTAGTCCTTGACGTGTTCAATATTCCGGCCGCGCTCCAGCAGGAGCACTTTCAGGCCTTTTTCGGTCAGCTCTTTGGCGGCCCAGCCGCCGCTGATGCCGGAGCCGACCACAATTGCGTCGTAGTGGTTGTCTGCCATAGTTACATCTCTGTCTCGTTATATTATTGACCCGGTGGATCAAACATCGCTAATACGAATTGCCGATCTGAGCGATTCGGTGACTCTTCATAGGTACCACCTGGGGAAGGCCGCCCAACTTGTATGACGAACCCCGGCATAGCCTACCCTGCGCCCGCACAAATTTCCACGGGTCTCACGGTTTTTAACACACGCGCTTACAGATCCATCAGCGCCCTGTTGAGCCGCTGTTCCAGCTGGGCCTTGATGTCCAGGTAGTGGCTGAGCTGAAGCCCCAGTTGCGGCGCCAACAGGTCCCGGCACTGACTGAGGTCCAGGTCGGTGATATAGCAGGGATAGCGCTCTTTGGCACGACGCATGGACAAGATATAGCGCGCCACTTCGCTGAACAGCTCGTCCCCATAATCCAGCGCGGAGAACTCCCGGTCGTTACAGTACACGGTGTACAGGATATCGCCGTCCGGAGCCGGCTCGGCAATCACCTGAATGTTGGTGAAGGTCAACCGGCTGAGGTCTCCGGCGCTGGCACGTTCCTCCAGGTAGCCGCGACCCTGATCCACCCGGCCACACAGCTCAAACAGCCGAACCGGGGGCGTCGCGTCTCCTCCCTGATCGGCGCTGGCGCTCTGACGGGCCACGACGGAACGCAGGAAATGATGCAGGGGACGCAGAAGCGTCGTGTGGCTGAAAAACGAGAGCCGGATCACCAGCAGAGACCCCAGCTCATCAATCAAGGTCACTTCGGCCTCCTCTTCCTGCACCTGATAAAACAGATAGACCCCCGGCTCGCGAGCCTGGTCGGCCATCAGTTTCAGAGGACGATTTTTCAGGGCGTGCCGATCGACCACGATGGGGCTGTATTCCAGTTGCGCATTGGTCAGCTTGTCGATCAGGGCATCGTAGCTGCCATAACGGGTGACGTGGGGTTGTTGCTGGAGGAACTGGATCAGCACATAGCCTTCGGCGGTTTCCAGCACATAGCGGCTACTGGCGGGACGGGTGCCGGAGTAATAACAGCCGACCAGATCCTGCCAGAGCTCCTCCAGACGCTGTACCACCAGGTTACCCTGGGCTCCCAGGCAGCGGATGGTCACCTCCGGCGGGGCCAGCCCCCGTCCCGGAGGAGCCAGGCGCAGGTAATACTGAAGACCGTTGATCAGTGCATCGTCGTCATAGTGACGGCACAGCACTTCGCGCCAACTGTTGATCTGGACCAGATCTAGGGTCAGTACCAGATTGTCGCGCAGGCCGCTGAAATCCAGGGCATCGCGCTGGGCACTGAGCATCTGCAGGCCCCGCTCGTGGAGATTGGCCTGGGACTCGACGCCCAGATTAAACAGTAGCAGCAGGCGTTCCGCGCGAGCGGCCCGCTGGAAAGGCTCGTGGGCCCGGGTCACCAGCGGCAAGGGCAGCCACTGATGCAGCCATTGCCAGAGTTGCTGGCGCTGGGGGGCGGTCAGGCTGACCCGCTCGCCCTGCACATCAAACCAGGCACCGGCGCCGAGCACGCCGTTGCCATAGGTCCACAGCAGCAGCTCCCCCAGATAGCGCGCGCGCTTGAGGGGCGGGCCGTCCGGCTGGCCATCCCGGCTGCGAAACACGGCCCAGAAGCGGGCCCCCTCGGGGCTCGTGTCCGGCTCTTCCACAAAGATCAACGCCGGTTCGGCGATGTCCTGGGAGATGTCGGGGTTGAGCCACTCCACCTTGCCCGCCTTGCGCTCAAACGCCGCGTGCAGTTTGCGCCCCAGGACCATCAGCTCGTCATCGCTGATCCGGGTTTCGGTGGACGCCTTACTGACCGCGTTGATCAGCCGGTAGCTGGCACTGAGCTCCGCCACCAGTTGGCGTCGTTCCTCCATGACATCAGGCACCTTCCAGTGCCGGCGCTGGTCCAGCCGCTGAAGCTCAGTGTGGCTCCACCCCCACTCCGCCACCAGTTGCTCGAGTTGCTCCCGCTGCCAGGACTTGCGCCCACTGCGGGGTGGCCGGGTCAGCGGTTTGTCCACTTTAAAGTACAGGCAACGGCGGGCCAGGTTGAGGCGGTCTCCTACGTCACCCGTATCGATCAGGTACTGCTCCAAACGCCGGTAGATCATCACATAGGCGTCGAGGCGATCCGGGTGTGGCGCCTGTTGATACACCGCCTCTTTGAAGGTCAGCGCCAACGGACGCCGATCCTGCCCCTGCAGATAGGCCTCCAGCAGCATCAGTTTCAAGACCGATTTGTGGGGCGACTCAATGCCTTTATAGAGGTGCCAGATGCCCGCGCCCACGAATTCATCGGTGGGAATGTCCGGCAGGCCGCCAAAGTCGATCACCTCGGCGGCACGCAGGAACCGCTGCCCGAGCAGGGTTTGTGTGTAGGCGGCGTAGTCGCGCTCACAGGTACCGGGCACAAACCACCACAAAGGTAGCTTGCCGCCCAGCCACAGGGCGGTGCGATAGAACTCATCCAGCAGGAGAAACCGCTGGGCGGAGCCACTGCCTTCCGCCGACAGCTGGCCCAGCTGACCCGTGCGGAACTGATCGGGCTCCATCAGAAAAAAGTGTACCTCCAGGCGCACCTGCTGTTCCGCCCAGAGCGACAGCTGGCGACACTTGCGCCGGAGCTGATCGCGCGCCTCGCGCTCCAGGCCCGGCCGGTGGCATACCCAGACATCCAGGTCACTGCCTTCGCTCTGGGCGATGGTGCCGACGCTGCCCATGACAAACAGCGCGTCGATGTCACAGGCGCGGGCGCTGACGTCGCGCTGATAGTGGAAGCTGCGGGCCAACCCCCGGGCGAGGCGGATCTGATCCCGGTCGGGTTCGTAACCGCTGAGACCGGCGGGGGTGGTGCCAGAGACGTAACCGGGCAACATGGGGTGGTTGACGTGAAACAGCAGCGGCAGCAGAACCACCAGGTCCTGCTGACGGTCGCTCAGGCCCTCGAGCATGCGCCGGTGGCGCACCCGATTGAGATCGAGAAAACGCTGTTTGAGCCGCTTGAGCTGTTTCCGGTCGAGCCCGCCATCACTATGATCGAGTTCAATGACGTCTGAGCGTAGGCCCATTACTTGCCCTGGGGTGTGGTTGCCGCCTGAACCACCTCGAACAGGGTCTGGTAGAGCAGGGCCGGTTTGATGGGTTTACTGATGTAGTCGTTCATGCCCTCGGCCAGGCAGCGCTCACGGTCGCCCCGCAGTGCCTGAGCGGTCAGGGCCACGATGGGAATGTCCGGGCGCTGGTCGCCGGCGCGAATCCGCCGGGTCGCCTCATAGCCATCCATGTCGGGCATTTCCAGGTCCATCAATATGACATCGAAATGATCCACATTCCGATAGAACTGATCCAGCGCCTCCCGGCCTGTGGCGGCCAGTGTCACTTCAGCACCACGCTTGCGCAGAATGCCCTGGGCCACCTGCTGGTTCACCTTGTTGTCTTCCGCGAGCAAGACACTCAACCCCGCCAGGGATACCTCCGCGCCGGGCGCGTTGGTGGCCTGGGCGTTGAGATGGCCGCTGAACAGCTGACTGAGTGCGTCAAACAGCCGCGATTCGCTGACGGGCTTGTTCAGGAACCCATCCACCAGTTCGGCATTCTGCTCGCCGTCGAAAATTTCATCGCGGTGGTAGGATGAAATCAGCAGGACCTGGGGTGTATGGGCCAGTTCCGGATCTGCCTTGAGCACTTCGGTGGCCTCCAGGCCGTTGACTACCGGCATCTGATAATCCATCAGCACCAGATCGTAGGGCCGGCCGGCCCGTTCGGCCGTGCGTAACTGGTGAATCGCCTCCTCGGCCGACGCTGCACAGTCGGCATGAAGCTGCATATTGTGCAGGGTTCGTGCAATGATCTCCCGCGCCAGGGCATTATCATCGACAATCAGGGCGCGAAGATGCTCAAACTGATCCGGGCGCTCCTTCAGCGTCCAGGCCCCGATCTGACTGTGCTCAAACCGGGCGGTAAAACTGATCCGGCAGCCCTGGCCCGGCTCGGTCTGGATTTCCAGTTCGCCCTGCATGAGCTTGATCAGGTGATAGCAGATGGTCAACCCCGTGCTGGTCGCCACCCCCACTTGCCGGGGGCCCCGGGCCATGGCCTCGAAACTGGCTTCCAGTGCCGCGACCTGCTCCGGGCTCATTCCCACACCGAAATCGGTGATGCAGAATTTCAGCTCGACGCCCTCTGGCGTCGTTTGGGTCTGACGCACGCTCAGCAGCACCCGGTCGCTGGTGGAGTATTGCATGGCGTTATTGACCAGATGGCTCAGTATCTGGCTCAGGCGGGCGGTATCGCCCCGGAGAAAGCGGGGCACGTCCGGGTGAAGATCGTAGGTGATGTCCACCTGCCGATGGATGGCGCTGACTTCGAACAACCGGGCGAGCTTTTCGAACACCTGCTCCAGATCGAAATGAGCGGATTCGAGGACGATTTTACCGGTCTCGATTTTGGAGAAGTCGAGCACCTGGTTAATGATATGAAGCAGGGAGTCCGCCGCCGCGCCCATGCTGTCCAGATAGCTGCGCTGTTGGTCGTCCAGCGGGGTGTCGCCCAACAGGTGCCCCAGGCCGATGATGGCGTTCATGGGCGTGCGGATTTCGTGGCTCATTCGTGCCAGAAATTCACTTTTAGTGCGGTTGGCCAGGTCGGCCTGGGTTTTGGCGGCAATCAGGGCATCCTGGGCGCTGGGCAACCGATCCGATGCCTGCGCCTCGGAAAGCGCACCGGCGGGCTCTGAAGAAGCCACTTGGGCTTTCAGCTCTGCCAGTTCCTTCTCCAGCGCGCGTATGCGCTGTTGCACAGAGAGGTCATTTGTCGCCATTGCCAAAGCACCGCTGGCCATTTATCGAATAGGGCGGCGCCAGCGCCGGCTTGCTTCAGACGGCTCGAAGCGCATACAAGGTATATACTTCGAGGGCCGTCAGCGGTCTGCTCTCGCCCGGAGGGCCCGTCCAGACTGTGCTGAAAACGGGCTACAGCCTCTAAGGCTAGTGCATTTTTGGCGCTATGCCAAAGGAAAAATCAATGTCCGGTCATAACCACTCAAAGAGGCCTATCTTGCCCGATATCCGACCCACCCAGGGAAAATGGCTCAGTCTACTGCTCGGGATCACCGGCGTGCTCTTGGTGGCCCTGGTTCCGGCCCCCGGCGGTCTGTCCACCGAGGCCTGGCGCGCTCTGGGGTTGGCATGGCTGATGGCCGTGTTCTGGATTGCCGAAACATTGCCTCTGGCCGCCACCGCGCTGCTGCCGATTGTGCTCGGCCCACTGCTCGGTCTGGTCGAGCCCGGTGCGGTAACCCGCGATTATGCCCACCCGCTGATCTTCCTGTTTCTCGGCGGGTTTGTGTTGGGCCTGGCCATGGAACGCTGGCGTCTGCACGAGAGAATGGCACTGCGGATTCTGTCCACCATGGGCGGCACACCGGCCCGGGAACTGGCGGGCTTCATGTTGGCCACGGCCTTTCTGAGCATGTGGGTCAGCAATACGGCCACCGCGATCATGATGCTACCCATCGCGCTCTCGGTCATTCAGGTAAAAGGGGTCGATGATGCCCGTTCGGGCAACCCCTACGCCGTAGCCCTGCTGCTTGCCGTTGCCTATTCCGCGAGTATCGGCGGCATTGCCACTCTGATCGGCACCCCGCCAAACGCTCTGCTGGCCGCCTATCTGTCCGAACAACACGGTATCGAACTGGGCTTTGGCGAGTGGATGATCATCGGCTTGCCGGTCAGCCTGACCATGCTGATGGCGGCCTGGCTGTGGCTGGCCCATGTGGTGGCCCGCGGACGGACCGCCGGCACCGGCGACGCCCCGCATCACAAAACCGATCACGACCTGTTCCGGCAGCGCCTCGACGAGCTGGGGCCCATGACGCGGATGGAAAAGCGGGTCACTTGGGTGTTTATCGTGACGGCGGTGGCCTGGATTTTTCAGCCCCTGCTGGCCGGAGTATTCCCCGCTGGTTCGCTCACCGACACCAGCATTGCCATTGCCTGTGCCATTGCACTGCACGCGCTTCCCGCCGGTGATGGGAAGGGCTCACGCCTGATGGACTGGGAATCCAGCCAGAAACTGCCCTGGGGGGTATTGCTGCTGTTCGGTGGCGGGCTGGCCCTGGCCGGTATCATCCAGGATTCCGGGCTCGCCCAAGCCATTGCCTCGGGCCTTGAAACGCTGAATCGTTGGCCTACCGCGGTCATTGTTTTGGCCGTGACGGCAACCATCATTTTTCTGACCGAAATCACCAGCAATACCGCGACAACGGCGGCCTTTCTCCCTCTGCTGGGCGCGCTGGCCATCGCCCTGGGTCTGCCGGTGGAGGCGCTCGTGGTGCCCGCCGCGATTGCCGCGAGCTGTGCCTTCATGCTGCCGGTGGCCACCCCGCCGAATGCCATTGTGTTTGGCTCAAACCAGCTATCGATCAAACAGATGGCATCCGCCGGTTTAGCGCTCAATTTGATCGGTACCGCTCTGGTGGCGGCCCTCGGGACGGCGCTGATTCACTGGCGGCTGTTCCACTAGTGCTCACTGGTTAGTTTGAGCCAAAAGGGATATAGTCTCGCTGACCGGATGATAATAATCAGCCCACTGTGAATCCAAACCCGTTGCCGCTCGCGTCCTAACCCAGAGCACAACAGGTAAGCCAGCCGCCGGCCTTTCGGAGCGGTCGGCATCAAGGTATCAGTCTGGGCTATCTAGCCAGGAAGCCAATTTGCGGACAGCGTCATGATCAAACTCGATAATATTCACAAGTACTACGCCACCGGCGACCAGCGCCTGCATGTGCTCAAGGGCATCAACCTGCACATTCGCGAGGGCGAGCTGGTGTCGATCATGGGTTCGTCGGGCTCAGGCAAATCCACCCTGCTGAATATTCTGGGGATTCTCGATACTCACGATGAGGGCGACTACTTCCTTGCCGGGCGGGAAATTCGCCACCTGAAACAGAAGACCGCCGCGCAAATGCGCAACCAGTTGCTCGGCTTCATTTTTCAGTCATTCAACCTGCTGCCTTTCAAAAATGCCCTGGAGAATGTGGCCCTGCCACTGTACTACCAGAATGTCGGGCGCAAGGAGCGCAACCGGACGGCCGCCCGCTATCTGGAGATGGTGGGGCTGAGTGACCGCGCCCTGCACATGCCCAACGAACTCTCTGGCGGCCAGAAGCAGCGGGTGGCCATTGCCCGGGCGTTGGTCACCCAGCCCAAAGTCATTCTCGCCGATGAGCCCACCGGCGCCCTGGACAGCAAAACGACCGAGGACATCATGGCGCTGATCAAGGAAGTGCACAGCCTGGGCAACACCATCGTGATCGTCACTCATGAAAAGGATGTCGCCAACCAGACCGAGCGGCAGATTGTGCTCAAAGACGGCCAGATTATTTCCGCCGCCGATCTGCACAGATCAGCCCTCGAACACGCCTGAGCGCCGAGGCCAGACATGGACGGATTACAGGAAATTCTCTACACCCTGCGCCAGAACAAACTGCGCACCGCGCTCACCGCCTTCGGCGTGTTCTGGGGTATTTTCATGCTGATCCTGCTACTCGGCGCCGGCCGGGGCATGCAGAACGGCGTGTACGACAGCTTCGGTACCGACGTGCGCGATTTTGTGGTGATCTGGTCCGGGGCGACCTCGGTGGCCCATCAGGGCATGTCGGTGGGTCGGCGCATTCAGCTCACCACCGCCGATCTGTCCGCCATCAAACGTCAGGTCCCCGGCGTCGGGTTTATCGCGTCGGAAAACCGCATCAATAACGCCAGTATTCGTGCGGGCAACAAAACCGGCAGTTTTTCCCTGCACGGTATCCCCGATGATTTTTTCCGCATCAAAGGCGTGGAGCCATTCGACTTCGGCCGCGAGCTGAACCGTCTTGACCAGGCCCAGTTGCGCAAATCCTGTCTGCTCGGGCGCACCGTGGTCGAGCGATTGTTTGGCCCCGGAACGGACCCGGTCGGCCAGGAAGTCACGGTCAACAACGTAGTGCTGACGGTGGTGGGTGTGTTCTACGACCGGAACAACCGCGGCCAGGACTCCGAGCGCATCTACATTGCCGATACCACCTATCGCACCGTCTTCGGGGGCGGCGACAACATTCAGACACTGTGGCTTCGGCCGGCACCCGGCTACGACGGTGTTCAGGTGGAACAACAGGTGATTGAGCTGCTGAAGCAGCGTCATCAGGTGGCGGAGGAGGATCGCCGGGCAATCCAGTCCTTCAACATGGCCGGCCCCGCAAAAATGGTCAACGGGCTTTTCCTGGCGATCAATGCCTTCATCTGGTTTGTCGGCTTGGGCACGCTCACCGCCGGTATTGTGGGTGTTAGCAACATCATGATCATTACGGTAAAAGAGCGCACCCGGGAAATCGGCATTCGCAAAGCCCTGGGCGCAACGCCGTTCAATATTGTGAAGACGCTGCTGCTGGAATCCATTCTGGTCACCAGTATCGCCGGCTATGCCGGGCTGGTCTTGGGCGTGGGACTGATCGAACTGATGGCCTTCGGCCTGCGCTCAGTGGGCGCCAACCTGCCGTTCTTTCAGAACCCGGAAGTCAACTTCCAGGCGGCGATCACTGCCATCGTATTGCTGGTGATTGTGGGTGCCCTGGCGGGTCTGGTGCCGGCGCTGAAAGCGGCCCGAATCATGCCCATTGAAGCCATGCGCGCGGAGTAGCCACCAGTGATTATTGATACCCAAAAGTGGCAGGAAATTTTCATCACCCTGCGCCAGCACAAACTGCGCACCGGGCTCACCGCCTTCGGGGTGTTCTGGGGCATTTTCATGCTGACCGTGCTGCTCGGCGCGGGCAAGGGACTCGAGAACGGCGTGATGGAAGGTTTTCGCGGCGTACCCAATGCGGTGTGGATCTGGTCTCAGGGACGCACTCAGGTGCCGTATCAAGGCATGCCCATTGGCCGCCAGATCATACTGCGACCCGACGATTTTCCGGCGATTCGCGACAATATTCCCACCGTCGATCGTCTCTACCCCCAGAACAGTGTGGGCATCTGGGGCGGTTCACCGGCCTACACCGTGTACGAACAGAACAGTGGCAGTTTTTCCGTTCAGGGCGCCATGGCCGGAATGGCCGGAATTTTTAGGCAGCGGGTTGTGGAAGGGCGCTATCTGAACACGCTCGACGACCGGGAAAGGCGCAAAGTGGTGATCATCGGCCAACGGGTCAAGGACCAACTGTTCGCGCCGGGCGAAGCGGCCGTCGGACAGTATCTGACCATCGATGGCATCAGCTTTCAGGTAGTGGGCGTGTACGCCAGCACCTCGACCGAGCCCGACAGCAGCGAGGAAGAGCGTATCTACATGCCCAACGATACGCTGCGCCAGACCTTCAACCAGACCGCCTGGATCGGCAGCATGGTGGTAATCCCCAAGCCGGGCGTTCACGCCGCCAACGTCGAGCAGCAGGTCAAATCATTTTTGCACGAACGCAAGCAGGTGGCGCCCGATGATGTCGGCGTGCTGGGCAGCTTCAACCTGCAGACCGAGTTCGACAAGATCAACGGGCTGTTCACCGGCATTCAGGTATTCAGTTGGTTTGTGGCCATCGGCACCATCATGGCCGGCGCCCTGGGTGTGGGCAACATCATGTTGATCGTGGTTCGGGAGCGCACCCGGGAAATCGGGTTGCGCAAGGCGCTGGGCGCAACACCTACGTCCATCGTGGCCATGATCGTGCAGGAGTCCATCTTCATTACCGCCGTGGCCGGCTACACCGGTCTGGTGGCGGGCGTCCTGCTGCTGGAGGGCGTCAATGCCCTGCTCGCGGCCAGCGGCGGCCGGGCCGGCATGTTCAGCAATCCGGAAGTGGATTTCACCACAGCGCTGATGGCCTTGGCCGTGTTGATCGTTTCCGGGGTCATTGCGGCGTTGCTCCCCGCCGCCAAAGCGGCCAGCGTCAATCCGATCGCGGCCCTTCAGGACGAATAATTTTCACGTTTGCTTCACTACGAGATCGTCACCATGAAAAAGGTATTCACAGTTCTTCTGCTCGGGTTTATCGCACTGATCTTTATCAGCACGGCGGTATTTCTGTACAACAAATCCCAGGCCAAGCCGGTGACCTACGAAACGGACGCGCCTGCGATAATGGACATTGTCCAGAAAACCGTGGCCACCGGCCGGGTGGTTCCCCGCAAGGAGGTCAACGTGACCTCCCAGGTGTCCGGCGTGGTGGACACCGTGTATGTCACTGCCGGACAGACGGTACGCAAGGGCGATCTGATTTCGCGCATCACCCTGGCTCCCAGTATGGTGATGCTGAACAACGCCGAGTCCCAACTCGACTCCGCACGGATCAGCCTGGCCAACGCTGAAGAGGAGTTGGACCGACAGCGCAAATTGTTTGAAAGCGGGCTGATTCCCGCCTCGGAATTCAGCCGGTTCCAGTTGGACTACGAGCTCAAGCGCGAAGCGGTTCGCTCGGCAGAAAATCACCTGCTGCTGATCAGCGAGGGCGCCACCAGCGATTCCGATCTGGTGTCCAACGTGATCCGCGCACCGGTCGATGGCATGATCCTGGATATTCCCAATAAGGAAGGTGCGTTTATCGTTGAATCCAGCACCTACGGAGCGGGTACACCGGTCGCCGTGATGGCCGACATGAGCGATATGATTTTCGAGGGCAAGGTGGACGAAGCGGAAGTCGGTAAAATCGAAGAGGGCATGTCACTGATTCTGCATGTGGGCGCGCTGCAGGACGAGACCTTCGATGCGACCCTGGAGCACATTGCTCCTAAAGGTGAAGAAGATCAGGGCACTATCAAATTCGAAATCCGCGCCGCCGTGACCCTGGAAGACCAGGTGTTTCTACGAGCCAATTACAGTGCCAATGCGGATATTGTTCTGGCCGAACGCAAAGACGTGTTGGCCATCAACGAGGGTAATCTGATCATTGAGGGCGATGAGTATTTTGTCGAAGTCGAAACCGCCGATCAGGTGTTTGAAAAACGCCCCGTCGAGGTGGGGCTATCCAACGGCATCCACATTGAGGTCGTTGAAGGTTTGACTCAGGACGAGAAGATCAAGAAACAGTCCTGATCCACGTAAAGGCAGCAGCTGTCGGGTTACGCCTTCGGTTAACCCGACCTACTGGAACTTGCCGTGGAATCTTCAGGTTCGAGTAGGTCGGGTTAGCGAAGCGTAACCCGACAGCCCACGGAGACAGCAACGGTGTTAGTAGCTAAAAACGCCAAAAGCGTCATCGTACAACGTCACACTCAAAACTCACTCCTTTCCCACTCCCCTAAGATCCGGCACAACGCCGCCCCAGTCCTCAGGATATTCTCCTCGCTCTACAAACCGATGGAAACTTGAATGCGGCCAGTCCCGCACCCGTCTCACCAATTCATGTTTAACCGGATTAAAGTGTATGTAATCTCTATGCCTCTGCCAATCCCGCTCGTCTCTCAGAAAATGCTCCCAAAAACGTGACTGCCAGAACGGTCCGGTCAAACCAAAGGACTCCCGAAGTGTTCGACTTAGTCCCGACTTTATCAGGCGCCAACGGATTGAAAAATCACTGTCATCCTCAGGTAGAACCCAGATACAGTGTAGATGATCCGGTAGTACGACTATTGAGTCGAGAACAAACGGGTATTGGATTTTGACCTGTCGAATACGCTGTCTGAGTAGGCCAACAACACTGGGATGATCAAATAGAGGGCGTCGTCTTGCGGTGACGACGGTGAAGAAATAGGCAGCGCCGGGGTGATAATAACGTCGGTATTGCATAAACCCTCCGTGGTTTACGAGTTGGTGTTGGTGGTTGCTGTCGGGTTACGCTTCGCTAACCCGACCTGCGGGAGCGTGCCGTGAATTCGTTGAGTTCGAGTAGTCAGTTATAAGGTAGA
>NZ_DGMV01000063.1:37799-54034 GCF_002388575.1 Marinimicrobium sp. UBA4509 | reverse complement strand
TCAACCATTTAATCCGCTTACCCCAATATCCATGTGGGCGCCCTGTTCGAAACCTATGAAGACGCCACCACCGATGAAGATGGTGCCTTCGTCTCCGTTCTGTGGGAGGCCACCGATGTCTGGTCTTTCAAAGCGCAGGCCGGTAGCTCCGACATTGAGGAAAGTGGCGGTGAGTCCATCAGCCTGGGTGCGGACTACAAACTGACCGACAAGACCAAGCTGTACGGTTACTACACCAATGAGACCAGTGACTTGCTCGTTAATGGCGCCGGCCGTGACGATCAGTATCTGGGCGTGGGCATGAGCCTGTCGTTCTGATCATTTTGTATGACCAGGCCCCGGCGCTCCCGCGCGCTGGGGCTAACACTTTTTTACAGATCAATGTTAGCATCTACCGTTACACTGACGTCTTGGAGGCGTTGACCGCTGCCGTATAAGGAACATGCATCCGGCCCTCCCGCACGACACCACATCCCAGCCTTCGATGCGTTCGAAGCAGCCGACAGAGGTAGCTTGTAGTGATAGACCCCCGCCGTGTGGCCCTGAGATGGATCAAGGTTCCCGCCGTGCTTTTGTTGTTCAGCCTTTCCGGGCTGGCCCTGGCCAATGACGAGTTTGAAGACCCTTGGGAGGACTTCAACCGCCGTATTCACGCCTTTAACATGACCGCCGACCGCTTTGTGCTCAAGCCGGTCACCCGTGGCTATCGTTTCATTACCCCGAAATTTGTCCAGGCCGGGGTCCGCAATGTCTTCAATAATGTGCTGGAAGTGCCCAGCGCGCTCAACGGTGTGCTTCAGGGCAAACCCGGATCCGCATTTCACGACTCGGGCCGCTTTCTGATCAACAGCACCGTGGGTGTGGGCGGGCTGTTTGACGTGGCCAAGCACGTGGGGCTGGAAAATGGTGACCATGAGGACTTCGGGCAGACCCTGGCGGTCTGGGGGTTTGACCGGGGGCCTTACCTGGTGTTGCCGATTCTGGGGTCAAGCACCGTTCGCGATACCCTGGCCCTGCCGGTCGACTGGCTATCCGACCCGCTGTTTTATGTGGATCACACGCGCACCCGGAACAGCACAGTCGCACTGTATTACATCAATAAGCGCTCGGAGCTGATGGAGCTCGAGAAGCACCTCACCGGTGACCATTACATTTTCATTCGCGATGCCTATCTGCAGCGTCGTGACTTCCTGGTCAACGACGGCGAAGTCGAGGATGACTTTGGCTCGGATATGGATATGTCCGAATACGGTGATTTTGACGAAGAGGGCGGCGACCCCTTCTAAAGAAAGGTCGTCATCCGGTGTCGGCCGTCCGGGGTGGGTCAGTGGAGGATTTCCAGAATTTCCAATCCGACCCGGTGTACCTTGCCGTCGGTCTCCGTCCGGACCACATGGGTTTTGGCCTTCAGGGTAGGGGCCTGGCCGTGCTCGGAGGAAATGGTCACTTCCAGCTCGGTACCGGGCTCCAGATAGTGTTCGGTGGCCAGTTGCATGCCGCCACCGCTCAGTTCATGGCAGAGCCCCTCTGCCGCTACCCCCTCGCCACTGATCTGCGCCCTGAGTGGGGTATCGATTTTCATGCGGATGAAATCCCGCTTCTCCTGATGCGCTCTGTCGACGGTCATCTCTGGCCCTCCGGATGGGTTTGACGTCTGTGGGAGAACCGCTCGGCGGCCGGTTTCCCCGCTTAAACTTAGTCTATAAAACGCCGTTTGAACAGCTTGCGCCGACCCGGAGAAGGGAGTAGTGTATTGCGCCTTATGCAACCCATGACTTTTCCGGCACCCGGACCGACAACGAGATGACCGACGCGAGCAGAAAACTGCTGATCATCGACGACGACGCGCCGGTCCGCCAGAGTATCGTGGCCTATCTCGAAGACAGCGGGTTTGAGGTGCTGGAGGCGACCGATGGCCCTTCCGGGCTGGCGGTGTTTCGCGAGCACAAGCCGGAACTGGTCATTACCGACCTCAGAATGCCCGGCCTGGACGGTCTTCAGGTGCTCCAGGCTCTGCACGAAGACGCGCCGGATCTGCCGGTAATCGTGGTCTCCGGGGCTGGAGTGATGGGCGATGTGGTCTCCGCCCTGCGGCTCGGTGCCAGCGACTATCTGATCAAACCCATTGTCGACATGGAAATGCTGGTGCACTCGGTGCGCCGGGCGTTGGAGCGGTGCGACCTGCTGGTCCAGAATCAACGCTACCGGGACAAGCTGGAGTTCGCCAACCGGGGCCTGCGGGAGAACCTTCGGGTGCTCGAACGCGACCAACAGGCGGGGCGCCAGGTTCAGCAGCGGTTGTTGCCGGTTCCCCTGGATACCCCGGAGGGCTATCACGTCGCCCACCACATAGCGCCATCGCTGTACCTCAGCGGGGACTTTGTGGACTATGCCTACCTAAAACATCGGTATCTGGCGTTTTATCTGGCCGATGTGTCCGGCCACGGCGCCTCCTCGGCATTTGTGACCATCTGGCTGAAACACCTGGTCAGCCGTATGGTGCGCGAAGAGGGCTTGTTCTGCGATGCCCAGTCGTTTGAGGATGGTGCGAACACCATGTTGCAGCAGATCAACCGCGAACTGAACGAAACCCGGCTGAACCACCATTTGACCTTTTTTGTCGGAGTCATTGATACTCAGACACGGGAAATGCGTTATGTTGTAGCGGGCCACCTGCCGATGCCCATTCTGATCACCCCGGAAGGGGCCGGGTTTCTGACCGGAAACGGCAAGCCAGTGGGTATCTTTGCCCATCCGGACTGGGAAATTTACCAGACACAGCTGCCTGAGCAGTTCTCTCTGGTGTGTTTTTCGGATGGAGTGCTGGAAGTATTGCCGCCGAAAGTGCTCAAAGACAAGGAGGACAGGTTGCTGGAGATCGTGCGAGATCACGGCGACAGCCTGGAATCTGTGTGTTCGGCGCTGGGTATTGAGGATGTCAGTGAAACGCCTGACGACATCGCGATTATGACGGTTATCAAGAGGTAATTACGCATGCGTCCCGGTCAGATTTTGGTTGCGGATCACGCAGGAGTCTACGTCATCAAAATGGTGGGTGACGTGAGGCTGACGCTGTGCATCTCGTTCGACCAGTTTATTGATACCATGTTCAGCCGGGACGATTTCTGTGATGTGATGTTCGATCTGTCCGAGGCCGAAGCCATCGACAGCACCACCTTGGGTCTGATGGCCAAAATTGCCCTGCAGGGGCGCGAGGAAAAAGGCATTACGCCGGTCATCTTCTCCAATAATGACAGTATCAACCGGCTGCTGCAGACTATGGGATTCCAGGAAATCTTCACCATCGTGAGTGACCTGGAAGCACCGGTGCAGCCTGAGCAGCCCCTGGCGATGGATGCCACCGAGGAGCAGCAGGTAAAGGAAAAGGTGATTGAAGCCCACAAGATATTGATGGGGCTGAACCAGGACAATCGCGAAACCTTCCGGAATCTGGTAAAAATGCTCGAAGAGCGCTGACTGCCGCGCGAGGTTATCGCCTCCCGGGCAGCAGAAAATCAACCGAGTCCGGTCCCGGCACCCTTGGCAACGCATGCAGATACCCGGCTATAAAATCATCGACACCCTGGGCGAAGGCGGTATGGCCCGGGTGTACCTGGCGATCCAGGAAAGTTTCGAGCGCGAAGTGGCGCTCAAGGTTCTGGACCCCCACCTCTCACGCGACCCGACCTTCGGCGAGCGGTTCCTGCACGAAGCCCGTATTGTCAGCCGTCTGGTTCACCCGAATATCGTCACGGTCTACGATGTCGGTGTGCATCGGGGCAACCACTTTCTGTCCATGGAGTACGTTCCCGGCCGGGACCTGAAGCACCGGCGCTTTGAACTGAGCCTCTACGAGTGCATCGGCGTGATCAAGGACGTCGCCCGGGCGCTGGATTATGCGGGTCGCAAGGGCTGTGTGCACCGGGACGTAAAACCCGACAACATCATGCTGCACGCTGAGGACGGGCGCGCGGTGTTGATGGATTTCGGTATTGCCCGCATCGTGGATCAGACCTCCGCCATGACCCAGACCGGAACCACGGTGGGCACGCCGCACTATATGAGCCCCGAACACGCCCGGGGCGCGGCTGTGGACAGTCGTTCCGACCTGTACAGTCTCGGGGTGGTTCTCTTCCTCCTGTTGACCGGACACCTTCCCTACGACTCGGACTCCGCCGTCGCCATTGGCGTGATGCACATTTCTGACAGCATTCCGCGCTTGCCGGAGCATCTGTCGGCGTTTCAGCCCCTGATCGACCGGGTTCTGGCCAAGGCGCCGGAGGATCGCTTCCAGACAGGGGATGAGCTGGTGGAGGCACTGGAGGCCTTCGACCGGGACACGCTGGACGCCCTCGAACGGGCGGGAGAGCGCTCGCTGCTGCACGAAGCCGACGGTGAATCGCCCACGCTGGTTAAGCCTCAGGCGGTCATGACCGAGTCCTCGAGTGGCGGCGAAGAGGGGGCTGATGCGGACCTGGGCGTTTCCGGTGATTACCTGGCAGTTCACGATGAGGACCGTATTGACCGGGAGAGCAATGCGGTCGAACCCCGCCAAGGGGTGTGGGGCTGGGTCCTCCTGTTTGGGCTGCTGGTCGGTATCGGGGGCTACGTCTGGCAGGAGCCTCTGCGCGCCGAGTGGGAGCGCCGTGTGGCGCCACTGCTGCCAGAGGGAGAAACTCCCGGCACCGTGGCTGAAGAACCGGAATCGGTGTCCGGGGCGGCGGGTGACTCCGACGCAGGTCAGGCGGAGGCTCAGGCTGATGATAGGTCATCGCCAGAGCTTGACGTCGCTGAGGGTCAGCAGGAGACCGTTCCGATTGATCCGGGGCTGGCGCTAGCGGAGGAAATGACCCCTGAGCGTTCAGCGCCCGAGGCGCCTGAAGAACCTGAGGTACCTGAAGAGAACGCGGCGTCCGGGACGGACAGCGACGAGCCCCCGTCGGATCCGGTCGCGGTGAATCCATCACCATCCGATGAGCCTGTAGCGCAGCCGAGTCGGGATGAACGAATTGCGGCGGTGAGCGACGCGGTGGCGACATTGGCCGGGCAGGGCGATTTGGCGGCCGCGCTGCTGGAAATCGATCGGGCCATGACCGAATTCCCGGACAGTGAGAAGCTGGCTCTGCAGAGAGAGCGACTGGAGGCACAACAGTCCCGCCTTCAGGAGGCGGAAGCCGAGCGCCGGGCCCAAGCGGCTCGTGAGGGGCAGCTACAGGAGTGGATCAGCGCGATCGAAACCCGGCTGGCCAATGACGACCTTGAGGGTGCGGGCAAGCAGCTGCGCGAAGCGCGCAACGAATTCGCCAACAGCAGCGCTCTGCTCGCGCTGGAGGCCGAGTGGAGTGAGCGTCTGGACCTCGCCCAACAGCCGACCATTGAGCTGGCAAAAGTCAGCTCTGAGCCCATGGACAACCTGCAGGGAGAGCAGCAGGGCACACTGGCGCCAGCCCGGGTGCTCTATGCGGGTTTCGCCTACCGGAATTTCGGTGAGACAAGCTCGGTCATACAGGCTATTCTGTATGACGGCTCCCGCCAACTACAGATTGCACTGGTGCCCGTGATCGTCCAGGGGGATGAGGGAGCCCGATTTTTTCGACTTGAGCGCCCGGTGACCGGTTTTGTCGAGGGCGGCTACCATCTGGACCTGGTCTCTGACGGAGAGGCGCTGTCCAGCGTGTCATTTCAGATCGGCGGCTGATCAGGGGAAACCATCCCAGCGCGGCCGTAACGACCCAAAAGAGAGAACAGCATGAAATCAGCGGTGATCGCCAGACGAGTCTCGCCTTTGATCCTGACACTGAGCCTGACGGCGTGCCTCACCCAGCCCAATGTGAAGGCGCTGCGGGATGAAAATAACCAGTTGCAGAGGCAATTGGATCAGGCCAGCGATGAGATCACCGACATGCGGGTACGCGAAGAGCAACTGCGTGCCGAGCTGGAGGAGCGCAACCGGGTGATCGATGTGTTGTCCACGGAAAAGAGCTCGCGCGCCCAGGAGTCCTCCCAGCTTCGTGGCCTGGTCCGGGACTTTGTGCAGTCCCAGATCGACAGTTACCGGGATTTTCTGTTGCAGTCCGACCTGCTCGACTACGTTGGCGGGGAGTTGGTCAGTCGCGCTCACCGGGGGGAGGAGTCCCGCACCCTGGTTGATCTGGCCAACCCGATTCCCCGGTCAGGCACCCTGACGGGGGTGGCGGGCTACTTTGAGTCGCCGGGCCAACTGGTGGTGAAAGTACTGCGCCCGGTGGATGACAGTCTGGTTGTGGTCTGGGAGAGTCTGCCGGTCGAGGCGGAGCAGTCCGGGGTGGTCCGTCTGAGTTTCCCGGTGAGCGTCGGTGTGGATGAAGGCGATATCATCGCCTATCAGTTCGACGGCGTTGTGCCGGTGAGCTTTGATCGGGGGACTGGCGATACCCGCTTTCAGCGCGAAGGGCTCACGCTGGGCAGCCTCGTGGAGCCCGAAGAGCTGGCCGGCGCTGACGAGCGCCGGGCCTACTCCATCGGTGTTCTGGGGTTGTTGAACTGACCGATCAGCCGTCGCTGTCCATTTTGGACTGCAGGTAATTCTGGATGCCCACCTTGTCGATCAGCGACAGTTGGGTTTCCAGCCAGTCCACATGCTCTTCTTCCGAGGTCAGGATGTTCTTCAGAAGGTCTCGGCTACCATAATCCTGTACCGACTCGCAGTAGGCGATCCCGGCACGCAGGTCGGGAATGGCCTTCAGTTCGAGCTTCAGGTCGGATGCCAGCATTTCCTGGGTGTTTTCACCGATCAGCAGCTTGCCCAGATCCTGCAGGTTCGGCAGCCCCTCCAGAAACAGAATCCGCTCAATCAGCATGTCGGCATGCTTCATTTCGTCGATGGACTCTTCGTATTCGTGATCGGCCAGCTCTTTCAGCCCCCAGTCCTTGTACATGCGAGCGTGAAGAAAGTACTGGTTGATGGCTACCAGTTCATTGCCGAGGCAGGTGTTGAGAATTTCGATGACTTTAGCGTCGCCTTTCATAGCCGTCTCCGTCGATAGGTGGGCGAATGGGGTATTCAACCTTCGAGTCTGGGCTGAGACGGTGACGCTGTCAAGTAATGACTAACCCCTAAGTGCTTGATGTGCAAGGGGAAAGTGAATCTGAATAAGACTGATTTTCAGTGCGCTTGAAGGGTCCGGAGTTACGCCACCGCGTAGTGCAGCGGTTGGGCTTCGACGTATTCGGCCTGGGGCAGGGTTTCGTCGATCAGCTCGCGGGTCAGGCAGGTGCACTTGCCGCACTGGGAGGCGACGCCCAACGCTTTGCGCAGCTTGCCCACGGTGGTGGCACCTGCGTAGATTGCATCTTTGATCTGATGGTCGGTAATGCCTTTGCAGACGCAGACATACATAGCCAAATACCCCGGAGCACGATTGACGAACAGTTGCATGTTAATGCTAATGAGAATTTGTGTCAATAATGCGTGAGAATAATTAACATTTGTGTTGCTATCTGTGAGGCTCGGGTGATAGTCAGATTTTATATAGTTCAGGCCTTTCACGGTCATTTATAAAATCAATAGAACACAAACCTTTCGGTCTGTATGATGTCGGCCTGCGATCTCATGCGAATCAGCGGTGACCACAACCCGAGCTGGTGGCCGCTAAATCATTGTTTTGTCGAGTATTTGTGATCTGGCATCTCACCTCGAGCCAATGCCGGAGCCACAGATACGGGCTTTTTTCACCCTTAATGTCAACTTAATCAGGAGATTAAATATGGGCGTATTAGTTGGTAAACCCGCACCGGATTTCACAGCCGCCGCCGTTCTGGGTAACGGAGAAATTGTTGACGAGTTCAACCTGGCTTCTGCCATCAAGGGCAAGAAAGCGGTCGTTTTCTTCTACCCGCTGGACTTCACCTTCGTGTGCCCGTCCGAGCTGATTGCCTTTGACCACCGCGTCGAAGAGTTTCAGAAGCGCAACGTGGAAGTGATCGGTGTCTCCATTGACTCCCAGTTCACCCACAACGCCTGGCGCAACACTCCGGTGGATCAGGGTGGTATCGGCCCGGTCAAGTACACCCTGGCCGCCGACGTGAAGCACGAAATCTGCAAGGCCTACGACGTTGAATCCGAAGGCGGTGTGGCCTTCCGTGGCTCCTTCCTGATCGATGAAGACGGCGTGGTTCGTCACCAGGTAGTGAACGATCTGCCCCTCGGTCGCAACGTCGACGAGATGCTGCGCATGGTCGACGCGCTGGCGTTCCACCAGGAGCACGGCGAAGTATGCCCGGCAGGCTGGAACCAGGGCGACAAGGGTATGGACGCCTCTCCGGAAGGTGTGGCCAAGTACCTGGGCGAGAACAGCGGCAAGCTGTAAGCGTCGCTCGGCGATCCCGAAAAACCCGGCTCTGAGAGCCGGGTTTTTTTTGCCCGAAATTCACGTAAACCCTTGTGGTTCCTGACTTTGCGGGCGGTTGGGCGGAGCGGTGAACTTGCTTTGAGCTCTAAAGGTTTGTAAACTATGCAATTCTTTTCAGGCGGATTTGCTGCCCGGTGCAGTGGATCTCGTCCGCTGGCGAGGTCGTTTTTTGCCCGGATGAAGCCATTCACCCAGTGATGATAATGAGGATTATTCGATGAGAATTTTTGAAGAGATGGAGTCTGAGGTTCGTGGTTATGTACGTTCCTTCCCCGTCGTTTTTGACAAGGCCGAAGGGTCGGAACTGTTCGACGAAAACGGCAATCGCTTCATCGACTTCTTCGCCGGCGCCGGTACCCTGAACTACGGGCACAACAACCCGAAAATCACCGAAGCGCTGATCGAGTATCTGCAGCACAAGGGCATCGTGCACGGTCTGGACAAGGCGACCATGGCCAAGCGCGAGTTCATGACCAAGTTCCGCGACACCATCCTGGCGCCCCGCGGTCTGCAGTACAAAATGCAGTTCACCGGCCCCACCGGCACCAATGCCGTGGAAACCGCGCTGAAGCTGGCCCGTATGATCAAGCGTCGCTCCAACGTGATTGCCTTCACCAACGGCTACCATGGCCTGACCATGGGTGCGCTGGGCGTCACCGGTAACTACTTCTATAAAGACGAATCCTACGGTTCGCGCGCCAACACGGCCTTTATGCCGTTCGATGGCTTCCTGGGCGAGGGCGTGGATTCCATCGAATACATGCGCAAGTTCCTGTCCGACCCCAGCAGCGGTGTTGACCTGCCGGCGGCGGTGATTGTGGAAACCGTACAGGGCGAAGGTGGCATCAATGTCGCCAGCGTCGAATGGCTCAAGCGTCTGGAAGAGCTGTGTCGCGAATTCGATATCCTGCTGATCATCGACGATATTCAGGTGGGTAATGGTCGTACCGGTACCTTCTTCAGCTTTGAGCGTGCCGGAATTCACCCGGACATGGTCACCCTGTCCAAGTCCATCGGTGGTGGTTTGCCCATGGCTCTGCTGCTGATGCGTCCGGAGCTGGACCAGTGGTCGCCCGGTGAGCACACCGGCACCTTCCGCGGTAACAACCTGGCCTTTGTGGCCTCTACCCAGGCGCTGAGCTACTGGGACAACGACGACATGGGCAAAGTGGTCGAGTACAAGGGCAATATCATCGAGGAAGAGCTGAAGAAGATGGCAGCGGATTTCCCCGAGCTCGAGCCGCAGGTTCGCGGTGTCGGTATGGTCTGGGGTCTGGAGCTGGCCGCCGGTATGGCCAATGAAGCCTCCCAGGAAGCTTTCACCCGCGGTCTGGTGATGGAAACCGCCGGCGCCGATGACCAGGTGCTGAAGTTCCTGCCGTCGCTGTTGATTGAAGAAGACATTCTGCGCGAAGGCCTGCAGATTGTGCGCGACTCCCTGACCGCTCTGGTCGAGAAGCAGCGCAAAATGATCACCGGCGAAGAGAGCTAAATTTCGTCCGAGATCACGGCCCGCGCGGGTTTTCCCGCGGGCCGACTCCCTTCCTGAACCCTTTCTGCAGAATCCCACCCCAGGGTCTAAAATAGTGCTTGCCAAGTGGCGAAAACGTGTATTAAATCGCCGCCCGCGATCCCCGGCGCGCCTTGCCGGATGACGCTATTTTCGACGCCCAGGGGGTGCCATGACCGATTCGCACATTCAGCTGCAGGACTACTACAGCCCGGAAACCTTTGCTCGCCTGAAAAGTTTTGCGGATACCAAAGACACGCCGTTTGTCGTGATCGACACCGCGACCATTGATGCGGCCTATCAGGAACTGGAAGACAACTTTCCCTACGCCAATATCTACTATGCGGTGAAAGCCAATCCGGCACCGGCCATCCTCAATCTGTTGACCGAGCGTGGCGCAAACTTCGACATCGCTTCCATCTACGAGCTGGACAAGGTCCTGGGCTTTGGTGTCGGACCGGAGAGGATCAGTTACGGCAACACCATCAAGAAAAGCCGGGATATTCGCTACTTTTACGAGAAAGGTGTACGCCTGTTTGCCACGGATTCCGAGGCGGACCTGCGCAATATTGCCCGGGCGGCCCCGGGTGCCCGCATATACGTACGCATTCTGACCGAGGGTACCCTGACCGCCGACTGGCCCCTGTCGCGCAAGTTCGGCTGTGAAATCGACATGGCCATGGACCTGTTGATTCTCGCCCGTGATCTCGGGCTGGAGCCCTATGGTGTGTCCTTCCACGTGGGTTCCCAGCAGCGCGAGATCAGCAGTTGGGATGCCGCGCTGGGCAAGGTGAAAGTGATCTTCGAGCGCCTGAAAGAGGAAGATGGCATTGAGCTGAAGATGATCAACATGGGCGGCGGCTTCCCGGCCAATTACATGACCCGCACCAATGATCTGCAGACCTACGCTCAGGAAATCACCCGTTTTCTGGAGGAGGACTTTGGCAAGGACTTCCCGGAGATCATCATCGAGCCGGGCCGGTCGCTGATTGCCAACGCCGGTATTCTGGTCAGTGAGGTGGTGCTGATTTCCCGCAAGTCACGCACAGCGCTGCACCGCTGGGTGTTCACCGATGTGGGCAAGTTCAGCGGCCTGATCGAAACGCTGGATGAGGCGATCAAGTTTCCGATTTATGTGGAGAAGAAGGGCGAGCTGGAAGATGCGGTGATCGCCGGCCCGACCTGCGACAGCGCGGATATCATGTACGAGCACCACAAGTACCCGCTGCCGCTGAACCTGGCCATCGGCGACCGCCTCTACTGGCTCTCCACCGGCGCGTACACGACCTCCTACAGCGCCGTAGAATTCAACGGCTTCCCGCCCCTGAAAGAATACTGCATCTAGGCTATCTCACTCGCTACCGCCCCTATGCTCTGCGTAGGGCGCGGTAAGCGCAGCGCACCCGCCGTCTGTGCGCTTGATGCTGGGGCGGTTTTCTCGATAGGGGATCAATGCTAAATTGACGCGCTGACAAAACAGCTTGGGAAACGTTATGGCGGACGCGCAAAAGAAAATCGATCTTGAACCCAGTTGGTTGAGCCACCTGGAACCCGAATTTCAGCAGCCCTACATGCAACAACTCAAGCAGTTCCTGCGCGGCGAAAAACAACAGGGCAAAGTCATCTATCCGCCCTCCAGACACATCTTCAACGCCTTCAATAGCACGCCCCTTGAGCAGGTCAAAGTCGTCATTCTCGGGCAGGACCCCTACCACGGCCCCAACCAGGCCCACGGCCTCTGCTTCTCCGTGCAACCCGGCATCGCGCCACCGCCGTCGCTTAAAAACATCTTCAAAGAACTCGAACGCGATCTCGGCTGCCCCGCACCCAACCACGGCTGCCTGCAACACTGGGCCGAGCAGGGCGTACTGCTGCTCAACGCCACCCTGACCGTCGAGCAGGGCAGGGCAGGTTCGCACCAGCGCCAGGGCTGGGAAGCGTTCACCGACCGGGCGATTGACCTGGTCAACCGGGAGCGCGAGGGCGTGGTATTTCTATTGTGGGGCAGCTACGCTCAGAAAAAAGCGGCCTTTGTGGATCGCAATAAACACCTGGTTCTTAAGTCGGTCCACCCTTCACCGTTGTCCGCTCACCGAGGCTTTATTGGTTGCGGGCATTTTTCGCAGGCGAATCGGTATTTGGTGGAGCGGGGTGAGGCAGAAATAGATTGGTGTTTGCCGCAGGTTTGATGCCTTTTGTCCCTTGGTCTTGAGCTATGAGGTCTCGAGGTTGAGTTACATCGCGTGTATTTACGGCGGGTGCGCTGCGCTTACCGCGCCCTACGCGGACTTGGCAGGAAATTGTCGGATTACGGCTAAGGCCTAATCCGACCTACTGATTACCAGTTGTGGCACAGAGTCGGATGCGGGGAAGGCTGACTGCAGACTCTCGGAGGCAGGGAGCCGACGAGAAGCCCCCAGGGATGGGTTCACGGCGGGTCTTCAACTGGCTTCCCGTGCAGCCTCCGGACCTCACGCTGGCAACTCACTTTTAACGAGTCCCAAATAGACCATGGATATTACAAAGAACCTGAAAAAACCCGAACGAGTCGAGTTCATTTTGAATCGGCTCCAGGAACTGTATCCCGAGCCGCCGATACCGCTCGATCACAAAGACCCCTACACCCTACTGGTCGCTGTACTGTTGTCCGCCCAATGCACCGACGAGCGGGTCAACCAGGTCACCCCACATTTGTGGCAACTCGCCGACAACCCCGCGGACATGGCCAAAATACCCGTCGAAGACATCCAGGCCGTCATCCGCCCCTGCGGACTCTCGCCTCAGAAAGCCAAAGCCATCTCCAAACTGTCCCAGATACTCATCGACGAACACAACGGCGAAGTCCCCGATGACATAGACGCCCTGGAAAAACTGCCCGGCGTCGGCCACAAAACCGCCAGCGTCGTCATGAGCCAGGTTTTTGGCGTGCCCGCATTTCCGGTCGACACCCACATCCACCGGCTCGCACAACGCTGGGGACTGACCAACGGCAAAAATGTCACCCAAACCGAAAAAGACCTAAAACGCCTGTTCCCCAAAGACCGCTGGAACGCCCTGCACCTGCAGATCATCTATTATGGACGCGAGTACTGTTCCGCGCGGCGCTGTGATGGTACGGTGTGCGAGATTTGCCGGACCTGCTATCCAGCACGTAAACATCCCAAAAAAGTACACAAACCCTGAACCACCGGCACCCAATTCCAGACTGAAGGACACACAGGATGACCGCTCTACTCAAACACCTGCACCTGCTCTTTGTGTTGCTCTCTTTTATCGGTTTCTTTATCCGCGGCATCTGGATGATGCAGGGCTCTGGCTTGCTAAAACGCAAGTGGGCTCGAGTGCTGCCCCATATCAATGACACCCTGCTACTGGTGAGCGCCGTTGCCCTGGCTGTTGTCATGGGTTACTCGCCGGGCGATCATCCCTGGCTGATGACCAAAATCATCGCTCTGTTTGTCTACATCGGTGTGGGCGTGCTGGCCTTCCGGCACCCCAAAAAGCCGGTTCGGGTCGCCGCCTGGCTGATCGCGCTCGGGATTTTCCTCTACATTGTCAGCGTTGCCCTGTTCAAGCACCCGCTGGGCTTTATGTTGACCCTGGGCGCCTAAGTCACCCCCCGTGGCCGACTACGCGCCCACCTCCTGGCGACGACTGGCACTGTTCGCCCTGCTGTTTGTGCTGCTGACCGCTGCGGGGCTCTATTCCGTATGGGGTCAGTTTGCCGGGCGGGAACTGACCTTCGATACCCGTCTGCTGCAGCCCTGGGTGCTACTATCGCTGTTGGCATTGCTGGCCGTTTATTACCTCAGTGATGCACTGCGATTGGGGTACACCCTGCAGGCGCTGGGACACCGGGTCCCATTGCGGAGCCTTCTGTCACTCGTTTTTATCAACCTGTTTTTTTCCAATATCACACCTATGGCCACCGGAGGCGGTTTTGCGCAGATCTGGTATCTGCGCCGCGAAGGTGTGCCGTTTGGCCACGCGACCGCCGCCACGACTTTACGCACCCTGCTGGCGGTGGCGTTTATTTTTACCCTGGCGCCCCTGTGCCTGCTGACCCTGGACGTATTCAGCGAAGGCACCCTTGGAAAAAACATAGGGTGGGCGCTGGCGGGCTTTGTGGTGTTGTACCTGGGCTTTTTTGCCCTGGTACTGTTTCGCACCCACTGGCTGATTGGTCTGGTGAGTGTTCTGCTGCAACAGCTTCGCCGCTGGCATGGACTCAGTGATCGCCGCCACCGCCGCTGGCAGTTCCACCTGCGCCGGGAGATGTTGCGATTCGCGCGCGCGTTTCGCGAGTATGGTTCCGGTAACCACTGGGCGGTGTTCGCCTCCATCCTGTTTACGGCACTATTCCTGTTGAGCCTGTTCAGCTTTCCCGCGCTGCTTCTTTGGGGGCTGGACTACTCGGTCAGCTACGTGAACATCCTGGGGTTGCTGCTGGTGACGACCTTTATCATGTATTTTTCGCCGACCCCTGGCGCCTCAGGTATTTCTGAGGGAGTATTTGGTCACTTCTTTCGGTCCTTGATTGGTGGCCCCCACTTATTGCTGGTGACCCTTGCCTGGCGAGCACTGACCATCTACCTGGGGATGACCATCGGGCTGGTGCTGTTCAAGCGAACCCTGGCAAAAAATCTTTTACGCGACGCCCAACGGAATAAACGGTAATGAAAGCGCCACGCCTGATGAAATGGCTGTTCTATCTGAATTTGACGATCGTCGGCTTCCTGATCGGCTACAAGCTCTACCTCAACCTGGACCGCCCCGAGTACAACAGCCTGCACACGGAACAGCTACGCCTACTCAAAGATAACCTCGAATCCCGGGATGACTACCAGTTCGCGGTGGTAGGGAACATCAACAACTCGGTGGGCGTGTTTGAAAAGCGCATAACTCCCACGCTGAACCAGTCCGGCGTGAATTTCATGGTCTCCGCCGGCAATGCCGTCAGTGGCGGCGGTGAAGACAAATACCGCGCGCTCCACGGCACCCTGAGCCACCTGGACATTCCCTACCTGCTGACGTTCGGGGAACAGGAGCACGAGGACTTCGGCAGCTTCCGTTTTTACGAGCATTTCGGACCCTATTTCTATAACTTCAAGCTGGGCAACAGTCAGTTCATTTTTCTGGACAGCACCGGAAAAACCCCCTGGCGCTGGCAGATCGAGTGGCTCAAGGGGTTGCTGGGCGACGCCCAGTCAGGCCCGGTGTTCCTCTTCCTTGGGCATCCCCTCTACCCGGTCGAGCACGAGCTGCTGTTCGAGCGGGGAGACCAATACCTGCAGGACCCCACATTCAAGGATGCACTGCTTGGCCTCATTCACCAGCATGATGTCACGGCGGTGTTTTCGGCCAACCTACCGCTCTATTCCAGGCAAACCCATCAGGACACTCACTTCATTACCACGGGCGGTGGCGGCGGACTGGTACTGAACGATGACGTCAGCTTTTATCACTACGTCAAGGTCGCCGTATCGGGTCGCGATGTGGACATCACCATGGAACGCCTGGATGTTGGCCAACACCCGCTGCTCTCCACGCTGGAGAGCTTATGGTTTTTCATCTACTCCCTGTTCTATGTCGGGTACGTCAACTTCATCCTCCTGGTCAGCGCTTTCACGGTAATCGCCATCAAGCTCTACCAGCGTATTGTGGTCGGTCAGGACTACTACCCGGACTTTGATCTGGACCCCACCCCTTGGCAGAAGGCCCCCCTGCGGGTGGCCATGTTCACCAACAACTATCTACCGTTTATTGGCGGGGTGCCGCTGTCGATTGAACGGCTGCGCCGCGGGCTGACTGCCCTGGGAAATTCCGTACTGGTGGTGGCACCGCGGTATCGACGTCAGGACCCCGAGGAATCCGGTGTGGTTCGCGCCCACTCACTGCTGACGCTCGGTGTTCGGGGCGAGTTCAGGCTCCCCAATATTTTCCTGAAACGGATTCGCCGGGCGGTGCGGGAATTCAAGCCGGACCTCATTCATGTCCATCATCCGATATGGATGGGCTCTCTCGGGCTGTGGCTGGCCCGACGTCTGGACATACCTTCAGTCTACACGTACCACACGCGGCTCGAGCACTACGCCCACTTCGTACCGCTCCCCGGTGCACTGTTCCGCAACCTGATCTCGCACGGATTGATCAAACGCTTTGCTAATCGATGCAGCGGGGTCATCGTACCCACTAACTCCGCCGAGGATTACCTGCGTATGATCGGGGTGAAAACCCCGATCTTTGTACAACCCACCGGCATTGACTATGACCGTTTTCAGACGGTTGACGATGCGGCCTTGGCACGACTTCGCCAGCAATACACTCTGGAAGGA
>NZ_DGMV01000063.1:15993-37743 GCF_002388575.1 Marinimicrobium sp. UBA4509 | reverse complement strand
TCTGGAAGGAAAGCGGGTTCTGATCAGCGTGTCCCGATTGTCGACGGAAAAGAACATCGATTTTCTGCTGGATGCGGTGGCTCGGCTCAAAGACCAGACCAGAACGCCCTTTCATTTATTGATGATCGGCGACGGGCATGAACGCCACCGCCTGCAACAGCGAATCGAACAAGAGGCACTGGCCGACCATATCACGCTGGTGGGCGCGATCGCCCCGGAGGACATGGCCACTTACTACCGCCTGGGCGATCTCTTTGTCTTCGCTTCCAAATCGGAAACCCAGGGAATGGTCATCCTGGAGGCCATGGCCGCGTCCCTGCCCGTTGTCGCGGTGCGCTCCAGCGGCATTGATGATGTGGTCCGGGAGGATGAAAACGGCTATAAAACGCCCGATAATCTGGAGGTCTGGTGCCAGCGGGCCCGCCAACTGATCGAGGATGACATGCACCGTGATCGTCTTTCCCGGCAGGCACAATCGTTTGCACAGCAATATTCCACCGACGCATTTGCGCGCAACGTGAAAGGGATTTACAGTTGGCTGATGGCTGCCCACCATCAACATAAAAACCATTCAGAGTGGTAGAGGCACTTTCTTTACAGCAAAAACTTATAAGTTTCCGTTATCTAGACTGATTTCTAATAACAAAGGTGGGTTGAGTGGCCTACCGTTGACGGTGTCGCCAAAATGTCATATACAAGGCACTACGCTGTACAAAATTCATAACAAACCACTGGCGCGACTATGAAAAAACTATTTATTCTACTCAGTCTTCTGGTGTGCCTACCCAGCCAGGCCTGCGATGAAACCTGCAAGCGCGAGGCGGCCATGGAAGAGCACGGTGTCAAATTCCCCAGTTACCTCACGGCGTCCTACTGTCAGGACACCAGCGTCGCGTTTCTTTTACGCGCGCGGGAGAGCCTGCAAAGCTATCGGGATGAGAAGCTGACCACCGGCCATAAAGGAGGAATGCGCAACATCAGCAACTTCCTGAAGCAGCGCAAGCAATGGCTTGAGGAGTGTGATCAGTATCTGGCCCTGACCGATCAGGGACGGGTATTCCGCGATGAAGCCACCACCCAGAATATTCTGACGGCCATCGATTCAACCACTGCGGAACTCGACCGTCTGGTCACCAGCGGAGGCGGTGTTCACGCACCCGCCAGTCAGGCGGAAATGGCGGGTGTGCGGATGGATCAGTTGTTTATGGTGGTCGACAACCACCGGACCGATCTGCAACTGCGTGGTCAACTGGTAATTCGTTAATCCCTTTTTTTAAGCGACAGCTTGGGCCGCGCGGGGCGGTCCTTGCGCTGCTCAGCAAACTGTTTGGCACTTTCTTCCGCCCGACGGGCACGACTGTTAACGACGGTAGAGCGCTTCTGGGAGCCAGCATCCGAGCCGTTGGCGGCAGCAGCCAGCGCCTCCATACCCGATCGTAGCAGGCGCGCCTGATCGGCAAAGCTCAACCCTTGCGGATAGTTTGCCGGCGCGACGCCGGAGGGGTTGCGTACATCCCCCTCCACTTCCAGGCTGAAACCACTCGGGTGCTCCGCCCGGCCTCGGGCCAGATCCAGGGTCCATGTTTGGTAATCCAGGGATTCCATGGGTCAATCTCCGTTGAGGGAAGTGGCAGCGGCGCCCTTCCAGATCACGATTTGGTGGCGGCCCGACGCTGGCGCGCCGGCGGCGCGGCACCAATATGGGCCTCGTTGCGCTGACGCGCCAGTTCAATCTGTTTCTGCCGCTCAGCGAAGCGGGCCTTCTGGTCGTCCGTCAGTTGGTGGTAACAACGCGGACAACTGACGCCTTTCATATACTCCGGCGCCTGCTTGTCTTCTTCCGTGATCGGGTGACGACAGCCGTGACACTGATCATAGCTGCCGGGCTCAAGGCGGTGATTGACCGCGACGCGGTTATCAAACACAAAGCACTCACCCCGCCAGAGGCTCTCTTCCTCGGGGACTTCCTCCAGGTATTTGAGGATACCGCCCTGCAGGTGGTAAACCTCATCAAAGCCCTGGGCTTTCATATACGCGGTGGCCTTCTCGCACCGAATGCCGCCCGTGCAGAACATGGCCACTTTCTTGTAGCGCGACGGGTCGAGGTTATCCTGCACGTACTGGGGGAATTCGCGGAATGTCTCGGTCTCCGGGTCAAGCGCCCGCTCAAAGCTCCCGATCGCATACTCGTAGTGGTTACGGGTATCGATAACGAGTACCTCGGGGTCGGAGATCAGCGCGTTCCAGTCGCTCGGCGGCACGTAAGTGCCCACGCTCTGGCGAGGGTCAATACCCTCCACCCCCATGGTCACGATTTCCTTTTTCAGTTTGACCTTCATACGGTAAAACGGCTGCTCATCGCTTGGAGACTCCTTGTGCTCCAGATCCGCCAGTCGCGGGTCCGAGCGCAGGTAGTCCAGCAGGCCATCGATGCCCTCCCGGGAGCCGGCAACCGTGCCGTTGATGCCTTCATGGGCCAGCAGCAGCGTGCCTTTCAGACCCAGCGCCACGCAGCGCTCCCGCAGGGGATCACTGATCTCCTGGAAGTCAGGCAGAGAGGCAAATTTATACAGGGCAGCGACAACAAAAGCACTCATGGGAAGACAATAAACCTCGGGGAACTGACAGAAAGCGCGCATTATAAACGCTTAAATTTTGAACAACCAGCTTCAACCGGTGAATTGACGGGTCAATTCACCGGATTTCAGGACTTCGCGCCACCGCCCAGGCAGGGAGGCGAGCCCGGTACCTGATTCGCGTCGCGCCACTCCTCTGGGCTGTAGGTGTGCAGCGCCAGGGCATGGACCGGACCTCGTAGCTGCTCGGCGAGCGCCCCATAAACCGCCTGATGACGCTGCACCTGCCGCTTGCCAACAAAGGCCCCAGAGACCAACACGACCTTGAAATGACTCTCCGATCCGGGGGGCACATTATGCTGGTGGCTTTCATTGAGCACCTCCAGATGGAGGGGCTCGAAGGCCTCTGTCAAAGCACGGTTAATAGACGCTTCTACCGGTTTCATACACTACTCCACAAATTTTGTCGGCATTTTACCGATTGCCGACTACACTGTGTTAATTCATCCCTCAAAAAAACAATTGACCGCCATGCACCGTCCAGACACCATATCCATCAGGCGACGACGTCCAGCGCTCGCAATACCTCGGACGTGATGGGATAGACCGGGTAGTCACGGAAAAAATCCGCCAGATCGAAGGCCTCCAACACCCGTTCGCTGTAGTCCCGATGCCGGGCTCGCGCGGCGTCAAAGCCGCGAAACTGTAGTTGCTGCAGGCACTCCGGGCACACCCGCCAGGGCCAGGGGTCCGGCTCGGGTAACCGGGTGGCCACCGCCAGCCGCAGATCCGGCTGCTGGCGGCGCAACTGTTGCAGCGTCCGACAGTACGCCAGGTGGTACCCCGGCGCCGCCCAACTCTCTCCCGGCGCCTGCCCCCACACCAGAACCCGGCTGTTTTTATACGCCAGCGTATAATCGTGCAGGCATCGTAAGGCCGACCAGCCCAGTGTCAGGCCCGTGAGGAGCTCTTCCCGTTCCCGGGCGGTGAGATGCAGCTGAGGATCAAAAAACTCGAATGCCCCCAATTGCTCCGCCCCGAGAGACGCCCGCATGCGGTTGAACGGCTCAAACTCCAGAAAGTCCGGCAGCTTCACGAGCGTTCCTCGGTAAGCAACCCTTCGATACGGGATTCCGCATCGGTGCGCAACCGGAACTCAACCCGGCGGGAGCGGATTTCGTCCTCCTGGCCGTTTCGGGTCACCACCTTGGAGGAGGACAGTCCATTGGCGGTCAGATGCGCCTTGATCCAGGCCCGCTCCGGCTCCACGTCCGGCAGGCTGAGCAGGTAGGCCAGGGTTGTGCGGGTTCGAGCCTGGGACAGCGCCATATTGCGAATGTAGGCTTCCCGCTCCGGCAGGTTACCCCAGTCGCTGGAGGTGTGGCCTTCAATCCGCACCTCCAGAATGTCGTCCCGGTACTTGGGGGAGGTGATGATCGCCAGGTAGCGCGGGAAGAAGTCGGACAATATCGCCTCAAACGCGGGACGCAGGGTGTCTTCCCCCTGGGGAAAGAGCACTTCGGTGTCGTAAAAGCGCAGGCTGAGATCCCGGTTGAGTTCGGCTCCCCAGCGCGGCAGGTCGTCTCCGAACTCTTCCTGAAGATCGTCGTACAGCTGGGTCTTCAGGCGGTCGTAGAGCACCGCCACATCGCGAATTTTACGGCTCTCGATCTCGAGCTGAACCATATAGACCACGGCAATCAAAAGGAACACCATCATCAGTCCCCCCATCAGATCACTGACGGAGACCCAGTGCTCCTCGTGCTCTACATCATGGTTGGGCCGGGGTGCGAGCGGATTTTGCTGATTGGGACGCTGAGTCATGAGTGGTATCGGGGCCATTGGAATCAGTAACCGCGCCGCTGGCCTGAACCAGGGCGCGCAACTTGTCGGTCAGCGGTGAATAGTCGTTGACGAATTTCTCGGACAGTGAGGTCAATTGATAGCCAAAGGTGGTCAGCGCCTTGGTCAGTTCGCGCTCCAGTGCCTTATCAAGCTCCTCCAACTGACTGCCGGTACGGTCCACCAGGGCTTCCACCTGTTGGTGCATACCGTTCTGGGATTGAGTCAGACTGTCGGCCAGGTTGCGATGCACTTCCGCCGAGGTATCCCTCAGGGCCCGGGAGGCTTCATCCAGCACCTGGCTCAGTTGCTGTTGGTTGCGGGTCACGCTGTCCGCCAGCTGATCCGTGAGCGCATCCACCCGTCCCTCCAGAGAGGGAAGACCCGCCGCAGCCTTTTCAGCCACCGTCGATAGCTGGGACAGATACTGATCCAACCCCTGGGCCTGCGCCTGCAGCGCTTCCATCAGCCCGCCGAGAGACTCGGATACCTGATTGAACACCTCGGAGTGGGTGACCACTTTCTCATACGCCCGGCTGGCCTTGTCGAGCAGCTCACCATTGGACTTCTGAGTCACCAGAAGCTCCTGCAGTTCGGTTTTGTAGTTCTGCTGCCAGAGCAGCATATTACCCACCGCTTCATTGAGCTTCTTGAAGTTTTCGCCGTACTGAACGTCGATCTGGGCATTGAAGTCGGTCAGCACGGTTTCCAGCGCGCGAATCAGCGCCTGAGTGTTGGCCTCGGTCATATCGGCCTGATACTGCTCCAGAGACTGCTTCAGCCCCCGGATTTCGTCCTGCTGTTGCTGGCGCAAGCCCTGCACAGCAGCGTTCAGACCACCGGCATCGGGGTCGGACAGGGATTGGTGAATATCGGATAGCAGGTTGGCCAGATCATCGACCGTGGCCGCCTCGTAACTGGACTGGCGCCGATGCTGGCGCAGCGTGGTAGTCAAATGACGGAACTTGACCAACAAGGCGCCCAACAGGCCGGCGATGGAGGTCCAGAAGGCGGTCTGAAGCCCCTCAATCAACCCCGGAACGCTGGACTGGATATCCGTCGTGTCAAATTCCAGCAGCCCCAGCGCCACCCCGATAAAGGTACCGAAAATACCCGTACTGGTGAGAATGGTCGGGGCGTGTACCGCACTTTGGGAAGAGTAGCCCGGCCCGATGAAATAGACCGTCATCAGTACGATCAATGCCATCAAAACCAGTGACAGGGTTGAGAATTCGAGCAAGAAGTCCATAGAGGCCTGAGTCTGTATGCCGTCTCGGCGTTAACGTCGGCCCCGAGTGTAGCCTATTCGCCCCACGGTCGACCACTGCCGAGCACTCCCGCTCCTCTCAGAGAAACCGCGCCGCTCCCACGCTGACCCAGATGATGGCCAGCAGGATCAGACTGACCAGCACCAGTGCCGAGCCCATATCCTTGGCGCGACCCGCAAGCACATGCATTTCATCTCCCGTGCGATCAATCGCCGCCTCAATCGCCGAGTTCGCCAACTCCGCCATGATGACCCAGAACACACTGGCCACCAGCAGCAACCGCTCCATTAGGGTCGTCCCCAGCCAGAGCGAGGCCGGTAGCAGGATAACCGCCAACAGGACCTCCTGACGGAACGCCGCCTCGAAGCGCCAGGCCGCGGCAAAGCCGTGCATGGAGTACCCAAAGGCATCAACAATCCGGCGTAAACCGGTTTTTCCGGGTTTGGGCATAAGGTGGTAACACTCCTGGATGATCGCCAATGCCGCGTACGTTAACGGATTGTTGCGGCGATGGAAATCCCGGCCGTTCACTGTCATGGAAGATTCACAATGGAGTGCTATCAATACGCTGTCGGCGGCTGAAGTCCCAAGACCCAACCAAGGCGGTGACCTATGAACAGTCTCTTTGAACGCGTGCATCGGCTGGATACTCTCGCTTTTCTGTGGCTACACGTCACCAAGCGCTTCCCTTACCGCAAATCGGTTCGCTGGATTTCGAGAACCGGGGACGGCCACCTGTATATTCTGGGCTCCCTGGCACTGGCGCTGCTCGAGCCGGAGCACGGCCAGGCGTTTATCCTGGCGGGCATACTGGCCTACGCGCTGGATATCAGTCTCTACCTTTGGCTTAAAAATGCCATCAAGCGAGACCGGCCCGCCATGAAAATTGATTTCTACGAGGCCTGGATCACTCCCTCGGACCAGTTCAGCTTCCCCTCGGGGCATACCGCCGCCGCCTTTCTGTTTGCCGCGCTGGTTACCAGCTTTTATCCGGCTTTTGCCCTGCCCTGCTATCTGTGGGCCAGCATGATTGGCGCCAGCCGGGTGTTGCTGGGTGTGCACTACCCCAGCGATATCGCCGCCGGGGCCTTGCTGGGATCCGGAGCGGCAATGACGGGGCTCTATGCCTCCTCGATAATCTGGCCAACCACAGGCGTTTTATGAAGATACTGTACGGTGTTCAGGGCACGGGTAATGGCCACACCACCCGCGCGCGAATCATGGCAAGAGCACTCAAGGAGGAGGGAGTCGAAGTAGACTGGGTCTTTTCCGGGCGGGCGCCCGAAGACTATTTCGACATGGACACTTTCGGCTCGTACCGATGCTTTCGCGGTCTGACCTTTGTCACTGAGCACGGGC
Source organism: Marinimicrobium sp. UBA4509 (assembly GCF_002388575.1). Classification (NCBI taxonomy): domain Bacteria; kingdom Pseudomonadati; phylum Pseudomonadota; class Gammaproteobacteria; order Cellvibrionales; family Cellvibrionaceae; genus Marinimicrobium; species Marinimicrobium sp. UBA4509. The sequence continues at coordinate 30,698 of NZ_DGMV01000063.1, read as the reverse complement.
GGGTAAACTATCCTCGAACCATACTCAGCAGCCACCTGCGCACCCTTTACAGGGATATCCGCTCGCTGGATGTCAGCGGCTACGATCTGCTGATCAATGATTTCGAACCGGTAACCGCCTGGGCGGCGCGCCGAGCCGGGCTGCCCAGCATCGGCATTTCCCACCAATGTGCGTTTATGCACCAGATTCCGAAGCGGGGCGAAAACCTGTTTGTACGGGCCTTCATGCGGCAGTTCGCGCCGGTAGAGCACGCCATCGGTCTGCACTGGCACCACTTCAACCAGCCGATCCTGCCACCGCTGATTGAGCCCTCGCAGTACCCCAACGAGTGCCACGCCAAAGAGTATCTGGTGTATCTGCCCTTCGCTCAGCCCGAGGACATAGTGCCTCAGCTACGCGCGTTTCCGGACACCCGCTTCTACGTCTATCAGCCGGTACCGAAACCCATCGACGAGGGCCACATCCAGATCCGGCCCTTTTCCCGGGAAGGCTTTCAGGCCGATCTGCACCGGGTCGAGGGGGTCATTTGCAGCGCGGGTTTCGAGCTGCCCAGTGAGGCCATTCAGCTGGGCAAAAAGCTGCTGGTGCAGCCCGTGGTCGGTCAGATGGAGCAACAGTCGAATGCGTTCGCCTTGAGCCAACTCGGTTATGGTGCCGTGGCCCAGGTATTGACCGAAAAGGCCATTGGCGACTGGCTGGCCATGCCGCGTGCCCGACCGGTGGATTACCCCAACGTTGCCCAGGCGCTGGCACGCTGGCTGCTCAATGATCGGAAACCGGCGTTTGCGCAGTTGCGGGATGAGCTCTGGCGACAGGTGCCGGAGCCGGAAGCCAAGGTCAATCTGGAGCGTGCGTCCGCCACCGTTCAGCCCTGAACAGGGTGTCGGTGGCGGTTCAACGGTCAGAGGTCAAAAATCAGAGGTCGACTTTGCCGCGATTGCGTTTGATCGCGCCGCGCTGGGTTTTTCGATCCATCCGTTTTTGCCGCGCGGCCTTGGAGGGGCGAGTGGGCCGCCGGGGCTTGGGTCGGTGGCTGGCTTTGGCAATCAGCTCCGCCAACCGCTCCAGCGCATCGGCCCGGTTTTTCTCCCAGGTTCTGAAGCGCTGGGCTTTGAGCACCAGAACACCGTCTGCGGTGATCCGCTGGTCGCGCATCTGCAGCAGACGCTCCTTGACCGCTTCGGGCAGCGAAGACGCCTGAACATCAAAACGCAGGTGCACCGCGCTGTTGACCTTGTTGACATTCTGACCCCCCGCCCCCTGGGCGCGAATGGCCGTCAATTCGACTTCGTGCTCCGGAATCATCAGGGAAGGGGGCAAAACGCGATCTCTCTCTTGCAGGGATAGGGTTCAGGAGGGAATCAGGGTGACCGGTTGCCGATCGTCGAGCAGCACCGGCTGCAGGCGACGATCGTATCGGGTCTGATGGGCACGCCAGCGGACCAATGCGCCACCGGCCAGCAGGCCGACCAGGGCGCCAATGGCGCTCAGGCCATCGGATGCCCAGAGCTGCTGGGCCACGCCGGCACCGGCCAACATGCCAAACAGCGGTGTGAGATAGACAAACAGGGAGCCGTTGACCACAACACTTTCGGGTACCCCAATCTGGATTTCCTGATCAATGCGGTAATCCGCCGGATCCCGTCCTTCCAGAAGCACCCACAGGTAACTGGTATGTCCCATGAGCCGCGCCATCAGGCTCTGACCACAACCTTTTTCCGCCGCGCAGCTACCACAGGTGGAGCGCTGGATGGTTTCCACCCAGAGTCCATCGGTTTCAATGGCGACAATGCGGCCGGTTTCGGAAATCATGGTGTTACCTCACGGGTCCCGGACAAAGGAGTTATGCCTTGGGCCAGTTGCTCAGCGACGGCGCCGGGGATCTCGCCCACCACGGTCACTCGGTACTGCTGATTGTCCGTTGCCAGCTGCCCCATGAATGCCGACGTGGCCCCTCGATGGGCACGCCCGGCAATCTCCGAGGAGTTGGCCACCGGCTGCAGGAATACCGAAAAACTGGCCAGACCGTCGGTATACATTAACATATCAATGCCATTCGGAAGACGCTTTTCCCCGGAATAGGCAAACCCTGGGGGCAGCCAATTCAGGCTCCATCGGGTCGGCTGACCCGCCTCGGCATCCAGGCAGTCGGTGCGATCTTCAGGCCAGGATCCGACCTCTTCCCGCAGGGGTTCGACATCGGGGTTGATGTCCAGATCCACGAACTGGAAGCGCTCCAGCAACCGCTGCTGTTCATCGACCAACAGCGCCTTGAGCAGCAGCCCGGTGTCCCGGTCCACCCCCAGCAGATAGCCATAGCGAAGCTGATCCCTGGGGCGTACCTCAAGGGTATAGGTCTCTCGACCGGCCACCCGGTCGGAACCTCGGACGGTCAACTGGTAGTAGCGGTCAAGGCGAGCGACCGCTTTGGGGGACACATCGGCGTTGAGCAGGCGGTAACCGGTTGTCTGACATCCGGCCATACCATTCAGTTGTTGGGCGGTACCAGCGGGACCGTTCAGATACTCGAGCCGCTCCACGACCCGCTCACCGTCTGACCAGCGGTATACCCGGAAGCTCTCCATGGCATTGCGATGCTCATAGGTGAAAGAGCCCCGGTAATTCAGGTTCTGCCCGGCACGAGCCATGCTCTGGAGCAGGCTCAGCGGATCTGGACTGTCTGCTTGAGCTGGACGGTCTGCCTGAGCCGCCCAGCCTGCGGATAGCAACACCAGGCTTGCCAGCAGTCGCCCCATCACGGCGCTTTACTCCTCGTCTTGATTGGTCACCCGAGCAAAAGGCAGAACACCCTGATTGCTGTTGCGCGCGGCGTGATCACTGTGGGCCTGCATCAACTGGTTCAGGTAGGCGCGGATTTCCTCGGCGGGGATCTGACCGGATTCGGCGCGCACCGGCACAAAAATGACTTCTCTGGAGGGGCGCTGCACCGGGTCATAGCCGCTTTCCGCGCTGGCGGTACGGGCCATGGGCAGGGACGGTGCCTGATAACCCGCAGGCAGAGACACCGGCTCGGAACGGCCGATATCGCTCTCGGCACTGCCGCTCTCGGCAGGCGAGGTGCCGGCTATGGTGTTGTCAGCCTCCATACCCGGGTACTGCTGGACCCCGATCAATACCGCCCCGGCCACCGAGGCGGCTACCGCGACCTGTCCGACGCGCTGCCACCAATGACGGTGTCCGGCCGCCGGCGCCGCCTCGTCGGCGAGCGCCTCACTGATCCGGTCCGCAAAGCCCGAAGGCGCCATGACTTCCAGCTCACGTCGCATTACCGAGCCCGCCAGCTGGTAACGGGACCAGCGTGCGTTCAACTCCGAATCCGCTGAGTCGTCAGCGCCGGCTTTCAGTAAACGACGTACTTCCAGCGGAGACGCTTCACCATCGACCAGTGCCGACAGTGACTCATTCAGGGAGTGATTGCTCTGTTCAGTCATCGCGCATGTACCTTCATCAAGCGATATCAATAGTGGCTGAAGCACTGCTGAATGCTTCCAACCCCGGGCCTTCATTGGGTGAGACTGGGCTCTCCCCCAAAGGTTCAGCCGAAATCCAAAAAAATCTTAACAAACATTTACGACTCTGCCACCAGCGGTTCGATGCACCGATCGATGGCTTCGCGAGCCCGGAATATCCGGGATCTCACGGTACCAACCGGACAATCCATGATATGAGCGATGTCCTCATAGCTCAGCCCCTCCATCTCCCGCAGTGTCACCGCGGTGCGCAGATCTTCCGGCAGGTCCCGTATTGCCTTGTCCACCACGGCCTGGAGCTCATCGCGCATCAGGCTGCGCTCCGGACTCTCGATATCCTTCAGAGCCTCGCTGCCGGTATAAAACTCGGCATCGTCCACTTCAACATCGCTGGCCGGGGGGCGCCGATTGCGCGCCACCAGGTGGTTCTTCGCTGTGTTGATGGCAATCCGGTACAACCAGGTGTAAAAGGCGCTGTCGCCCCGGAACTTGGCCAGAGCCCGATAGGCCTTGATGAACGCCTCTTGAGCCACATCCTGCACTTCCGCCTGATCGCGGATATAGCGCCCGATAATGGCATAAATTTTGTGCTGGTACTTGATGACCAACAGATCGAAGGCGCGCTTATCGCCCTTCTGTACTCGCTCGACCAGCTGTTGATCGGTGTCCTGCGCGGCGTGCGCTGTCATCCCATAACCCCCAAGCGACCCGGAGCCCACAACCGGACTCCAGTGTCATTCATCTGTTGTTGTTTGCCACTTCTGTGGTTTGCCTCTGTCAGCCCGCAACTGCGAGCACGCCTCGTTGCTATGGTAGGTGGCCACCCGGTCACTACCGGTGCCCCACTGACCAAAGGCCCGACAAAAAGTTCATAAGTGCTGCGTCTCATATTACCCAATGATCTCTAAGACACTGGCCACGAGCCTTGCTATTATACGGGTTTATACCATCTACCTCTAACGTTACGGTCGGCCCAGGCCGCATCCGTACCGCAGAACGATGATCCCGGAGCGCGCCCGACGACGTAAATGGCCCTACCGGGCATCGCCCCTTGGCAGGACAGGTACACACTGAATGAGCAACCACTTTAGCAGCGATATTCTCGTTATCGGATCCGGTGCCGCCGGTCTGACACTGGCATTGCAACTGGCCCGGCACGGAAGGGTTCATGTGCTGAGTAAAAATGCCGTCAACGAGGGCTCGACCTGGTTTGCCCAAGGCGGCATTGCAGCGGTTCTGGACGACGACGATTCCATCGAAGCCCATGTCAGCGATACACTCAATGCCGGCGGAGGCCTCTGCCATGAAGACGCGGTCCGGTTTACCGTTGAGCGCAGCAAGGGGGCCATTCGCTGGCTGATTGATCAGGGCGTCAACTTTACCCGGGAAGGCAGCAACGGCGGTTACCACCTGACCCAGGAGGGCGGCCACAGCCACCGGCGCATCATTCACAGTGCCGACGCCACCGGTGAAGCCGTGCACAGCACCCTGATCGACCGGGTGCGCGCCGAACCCAATATCGAACTGTTTGAGGACCATGTCGCCCTCAACCTGATCACCCAGGCCGACAAAGGCTCACCCAAACTGCGCTGCACCGGCGCCTATGCGCTCAACCGGCGCGACGACCATGTGCATGTGTTTCAGTCCCGCGTGGTGGTACTGGCCACCGGGGGCGCCAGCAAGGTCTATCTGTACACCAGCAACCCCGACAGCGCCAGTGGTGACGGCATTGCCATGGCCTGGCGGGCGGGCTGCCGGGTCGCCAACATGGAGTTCAACCAGTTTCACCCGACATGCCTCTACCACCCCCGGGCCAAAACCTTTCTGATTACCGAAGCGCTGCGTGGTGAAGGCGCCTATCTGCGCCTGCCCAGTGGCGAACGCTTCATGACCCGGTTCGACGAGCGCGCCGAACTGGCGCCGCGCGACATTGTGGCCCGGGCCATCGACCATGAAATGAAGCGCCTCGGCTGCGACTGCCTCTATCTGGATATCAGCCACAAGCCGGCCGAGTTCATCAGCGAACATTTCCCGACGGTCAAAGCCCGCTGTCTGGAATTCGGTATCGACATCACCAAAGAGCCGATCCCCGTGGTACCGGCGGCCCACTACACCTGCGGGGGAATCATGGTGGATCACCACGGGCAGACCGACCTGCTCAACCTCTACGCGATCGGGGAGACATCGTTTACCGGCCTGCACGGTGCCAACCGCATGGCGAGCAACTCACTGCTGGAGTGCATTGTGTACGCCCAGTCCGCCGCAGAGCACATCGGTGAGAACCTGCCCCGGATCGACGCCCCCGAAGTCTCCCCCGCCTGGGACGAATCCCGGGTCACCAACTCCGACGAGGATGTGATCATCTCCCACAACTGGGACGAGTTGCGCCGTTTCATGTGGGACTACGTGGGCATCGTGCGCACCCAGAAACGCCTGCAGCGGGCGACCCACCGCATCAAACTGCTCCAGCGGGAAATCGCCGAGTACTACAGTAACTACAAGGTCAGCAGCGATCTGATTGAATTGCGCAACCTGGCCATGGTCGCCGAGCTGATCATCCGCTCGGCCAGCGCTCGCCGGGAGAGCCGCGGGCTGCACTTTTCCCTCGACTATCCGGAGCGCTCACCCATTGCGCGGGACACCATTCTGGTGCCGATGAATTACGCCGGCCAAAATGTGATTGTGAACAAAGAATAGTGTGATCGGAGGGACGCTGACCGCTCGCGATCAGCGTCCCTCATGCCAACGCCCCATCCGCAACCACACCCGAAGGCGCCGACGGTCGTCAGCACTGGCACTGTCCGGCAGAATCACCAGGGTGTGCACTCGCAGCCAGTTGCCTTCACGAAAACGCACCACCTGAAGCCAGGGCCATATCAGCCATTCACCGCAGGGGACCACCGTAACCACCCCGGATGCTCCCTCAAGCGTCCAGGCACCGGCTTCATAGGCCAAAACCGTCGGTTCAGAACGTCGGCCGGTACGCCACCACTCACAGACCAGCAGCGCATTGAACAGGCACAGGACCATCAGACACCCTATGGAGACACCGGAATGCCCCACAAAAGCGAGCCAGGGCAGTACCGCCAGAGCGAGTAACAGACACCGGTGCAGGCGCCGCAACCAGCGCGACGGCTGCAGGCGGATGGGCGCCAACCGGCGGTTAGCGGGCGTTGATTCCGGTATTGGCCCGGACAATGTCGACAATCCTTTTCAGTTCAGTGTCCTCGGGATCCTGGCGGTGCAGAAACCAGGCGAACATCTCCTGATCCTCGGACTCGAGCAACTTCCAGTAGCGCTCTTTGTCCGCCTGCTCAAGGCCGGGATACACGTTTTCCAGAAAGGGCAGCAGGATCAGATCCAGCTCCAGCATACCGCGGCGACTGCCCCAGAATAGACGGTTGCGTTCCACAGACATCTCCCGTTAGCAACAAGGGCCGCAGTATATCATCGCACCGGAACTCTATGAACGACGCAAGGCCGGAGATTGCCCGCCCTGGCCCGGACCTCGAAGCGTGACTCGCACTCGGGCGCTTGCCGGGCTTGGAGCCACCGACGTATCGTTCTATCATGCGCCCTCGGTGATCGGCTCTATCGCCCAGTAGCGCAGGCCAATCACGTTCGAATCGCAACCACGGGAGCGCTCTACCCATGCAGACGGCAACCTCCACCGACTGGCTGACTCTGTCCGACTGGACCCTGATGGCCGTCACCGGTCCCCAGGCCAAGGCCTTTCTCCAGGGGCAGGTCACCTGTGACATTCGGGAGTTGACGCCGGGCGAAAGCCGACTGGGGGCGCACTGCGACCCGAAAGGCCGGATGCAGGTGAGCTTTCGCGCCCTGGCCACCGGTGAAGAGCAGGTGCTGCTGCGCCTACCGCGCTCCATGGTGGAGGCCACCACCGCCTCTCTGGGAAAATACATTGTCTTTTCCAAGGCCGAGCTGTCCGACGAAACCGGCCATTACCGGTTACGCGGCCTGTGCGGCCCCGATGCCCGTGAACAGCTGGCCGGGGCCTTGATTGAGCCAGCTCCTGAGCCGGGCCAGTGGGTGGCGCACGACGGGGGCTTTATTGTCACGCTCGACGAGCAGCGCTACGAGTGCTGGCTGACCGTGGCGCAGGCCGAAATCCTCGACCGACACTTCGGCCAGCCGACGGCCGGTGATACCCAGTGGCGGCTGCTGGATATCCGCGCGGGCCTGGGTGAGGTGCTGCCGCAGACGCAGGGACTGTTCACCCCGCAACTGTTGAATTTTACCCAGATCGGCGGCGTCAGCTTCCGCAAAGGTTGCTTCACCGGCCAGGAAATCGTCGCGCGACTGCACTACAAAGGGAAACTCAAGCAACGCATGCGGCGGTTGAGCGCTGCCTGCAGCGATCCCGACGCCCTACTGCCGGGAACGCTACTGCACAATGGCGACGGGAAGAAAGTCGGTGAGCTGGTTACGGCCGCCCCGAGCGGGCCCGGCACCTGTGAGTGCCTTGCCGTGGTCGAAGACAGCGCTCTGGAGGGAGAAATCCAGATCGACCACACTTTCCCGGCCGAACCGCTATCATTACCCTATACTGTCGAATAAACTCCAATGGTTGGCCGCCCGAGAAAGCTGGCGGCCCATGAAAACCCTGAAGACCGGAAACAGGAAGCCCCATGAGTCATGTTGTTGAGCGCGTCCGAGACGAAATCATCAGTGCCATCAAAAACGATCAACTGGTCCTGCCCACCCTGCCCGAAGTCGCCCTCCAGGTCCGGGAAGTGGCTGACGACCCGGACGCCAGCCTGGATCAACTGGCCAAGGTAATCGGCAACGACGCCGCCCTGAGCGCCCGCATCATCCGGGTGGCAAACAGCCCCCTGCTCAGGGCCAACCGCCACATCGAAGATCTGAAAACCGCCCTGAGCCGACTGGGCATGGAATATACCTGCAACCTGGCCACCGGTCTGGCCATGGAGCAGATGTTCCAGGCCACCTCGGATCTGGTGGACAGCCGGTTGCGGGATGTGTGGATGCGCTCAAGCGAAGTGGCCGGTATCTGCCATGTGCTGTGCCGGCACTACACCAAGCTACAGCCAGACAAGGCGACCCTGGCGGGCCTGATTCATAAGATCGGCGTTCTGCCCATCCTGACCTACGCCGAGGAGCATCCCTCCTTGTTGACCGACAGCCTCACCCTGGACCGGGTGATCGACGAACTGCAGGGCCCGCTGGGAGACATGATCCTGAAAGCCTGGGAATTCCCCGACGAGCTGATTCACGTGCCCAGCCGGCACATGAAATTCGCCCGCAAGGCCGACACCGCCGACTACGCCGACCTGGTCACGGTTGCGCTACTTCAGAGCCATATGGGCGACGGCTCCGCCCTGGGCGAGATGGACTACCATAGCGTCACCGCGTTCGAGCGACTCGGTATGGACCCGGACATGCAGTCAGCCGAAGCGGAAGACCTGAGCGACGAAATGGCGGCCGCCATGATGGCGCTGCAATAAGTCGCCGATCAGGCGCCGTCACTATAGAGGCGGCGCACCTCATCGCCCAGTATTTTGGCTCCTTCGGCAACCCGCTCCGGGGCCTGACAGTAAGTCACGCGTAGACATTCCTGCCGATGCCCCCACGGCTCCTCCAGCCCCGGAAAGAAGTGCTCACCGGGCACCACCAGCACACCCCGTGCCTTGAGGCGCTCGTACAATGCCATGCTGGAAATGGGTAGCCCTTCAAACCAGAGCCACAAAAAGAACGCACCCTCGGGGCGATGAATACGAACCGGCAGGCCGGTCAGCTCGCGCTGAAATACCGCCAGAGCCGACTGCATCCGCTGGTGATAGAACGGCCGAATGACCTCGGGCCCCAACCGAAAGAGCTCACCCCTTACCAGCAGCTGTTGCGCCAACGCCGGCCCCAGGTTGCCGCTGGCAAGGCTCAATACCGTATTGGCCCGGGCAAAGGCCTGAATGATCTCCGGTCGGGCAACGACAATGCCCGTGCGCGCCCCGGGCAACCCCAGCTTGGACAGGCTCAGCACCAGTATGGTGTTGTCATTCCAGAAGGGGCGCGTGGACGGGTAAACAATGTCGGGAAAAGGCGCCCCGTACGCCACATCCAGAATCAGCGGCAGATCGCGCTCCCGAGCCAGGGCATCAAGGTGATTCAGCTCATCTTCGGTCACCAGGTTCCCGGTCGGGTTGGTCGGCCGTGACAGGCACAGGGCGCCAAGATCCTCCTCCAGGGTCAATCGCTCAAAGTCGATGTGATACTTGAACAGTCCCTCGGGTAGCAATTCGATGGCAGGCCGGTTCGCACGAAACAGCGACGGGGCCAGGCCGACATCCGCATAGCCCAGATACTCGGGCACCAGGGGCAACTGCACCTTACGGTAGACGCCGTCACTCCCCTCCCCGGCCAACAGATTGAACAACACGAAGAACGCCGACTGGCTGCCATTGGCCACCGCGAGGTTCTCTCGGGTGACCGACCAACCGCAGGTGCGACGCAGCTCCCCGGCCAGCGAATCGAGAAACTCCGGATCTCCCTGAGGGGGCTGGTACACACCGAGCATCGGGCGTCGAACGCCGGGGTCGTCCATCACCCCCTGCAGGGCGCTGCTCAGCGATGCCTCCACCTCGGGGATCGATGCGGGATTACCACCGCCCATGAAAATCATCTCGGGATTGACCCGGAGCGCTTCGCCCAGGTCATCCATCAAGGTGACAATACCGGCATCACCCGCCACTTTTTCACCAAATCGGGACAGCTTCATAAGTCGCTCAGATTCCGCTCGCACGGGACGCAGGATGCTCGGAAAGACGGGCCTCCCGATTCTTATCGGCGGTCTCTTTTTCCATAGCCGCGTCGAACAGTTCCGCGAAGGTCATATCCAGTTGCTCCCCGGAGAACCCCTCAATACGCTTCAGACGCTCGTGCAATTCGGGGTACCAGGGCAATTTGTCCAGGTCGAGACAGGGGTCGGGCAGAACTTTGGGCAGCCTCAACAGCGGGCCCAGCTCCCGGATGCGGCGGCGGTGCAAATCCCGGCAGAGGACGAAGTCCCCCTGATTGGTCACCGCGATCCAGTGTTCTCTCTGCAGGGCCATACGAATTCGCTGCCACTGGTCTGAAGCCAGGCCAAGCTGCAGCAGTTCACTGTCTTCCAGCCCCCGCCCGTCGAGACTGCGGCGATAGAAATGCCACAATACCACCATGGCCGCCACCAGATCCGGGTAGCCCCGGTCACGCAGCGCGATCTGGTAAACGCCGATGGTATGGACCAGCACGGCGCCGGCCAAAATCACAATCCAGGTCAGGTTTACCCACAGCAGAAACAGCGGAACAATGGCAAAGGCACCGTAAATGGAGCTGAGTGCGGAGTTGGCGACAATAACGCCAAACACCGCCTTGAGCAGCTCAAAAACCAGTCCGGTCACAACCCCGCCGATCAATGCATGGCGGATGGGTACCCGACAGTTGGGCACCGCGGCAAACAGCAGGGTGAAGGTCGCCGAGGTCAGCAACCAGGGAGTGAACTCAAAGATCCAGGTGATCAACCCAAGCGCCTCATAGCCATCCATGAACAGCCGCAAGGACGCCAGGTAGGTGCTCATGGCCAGGCCGACGCCGAGCAACAGTGGTCCGAGGCTGAGCACCGCCCAGTAGAGCAGGAACTTGGAAATGCCCCGGCGGCCGCGCACAATGCCCCACACCGAATTGAAGTTTTTCTCGATATTGGCCAGCATGAAATAGGCGGAGGCCACCAGAAACACGACCCCCACAATGGTCAGACGGCGTGCCTGTTGCGAGAATTCCCGCAGATGACCGAGCAACTCCTGGCCGGTTTCAGGTACCATATTGGCAAAGATCAGATCCTGGACTTGTTCGCCCAACCCCTGGAAGGCCGGAATGGCGGAGAACATGGAGTAGGTGACCGTCATCAGGGGCACCAGGGCAAACAGAGTGACGTAGGTCAGTTGCGCGGCGCTTTTCTGGCAGTCGGTGTCTTTCAGTTGCTGCCCGATCATCTGCAAAAACTGCCATGTCAGGCGCAGATAGTGGCGACGATTTTCCGCGTTGAACAAGTCCCGCATAATCGGCATTTCCTGTTGTAAAACCTGGGCGCGAAGACCAGGTACCGTATTGAAGGGAGCGTATGATTACACTGTACCACAACCCCCATCGTCTCAAGCCCGGACAGGTCCCCCTATGCCCTACGTTCTGATTCTCTATTACAGCCGAACCGGTTCGGTCGCCGCCATGGCACAACAACTGGCGCGAGGCGTGAGACGCGTACAAGGTATTGAAGCCCGGTTGCGCACGGTACCGCCGGTCTCTGCCGACACACAGGCGAGCGAGCCGGCCGTGCCCACCGAAGGGGCGCCCTATGCGACGCTGGACGACCTGCGCCACTGCGCCGGTTTATTGCTGGGCAGCCCGACGCGTTTTGGCAATATGGCCGCACCGCTCAAATACTTTCTGGATAGCACCAGTGGCCTTTGGGTCAATGGGGACCTGATTGACAAGCCCGCTGCGGTGTTCACCTCCACCTCGACCCTGCATGGCGGTCAGGAAAGCACGCTGCTGTCGATGATGCTACCGCTGCTGCATCATGGCATGGTATTGATGGGCCAGCCCTACAGCGAGCCGGCACTCACCCACACCCGCAGTGGCGGCACGCCGTACGGTCCGTCCCACTGGGCCGAGGGCGCCGAAGCAACCACCCTGAGCGAACACGAAACCACTCTGTGTCAGACCCTCGGGCAGCGCATGGCGCAATGGGCGCTGCGCGGCCCCCGAGCTGACGACACCCCGACCGCAAGCGGAGATTGATTGTATGGGAATGGCTCCCAAGCCCCCGGAAAATACCGAACAGGCGCAACACATCAAGCGTAAACTGTCGATTGCCCGCGCCCTGGTGCTGGCCACCTACTCGGGACTGCTCCTGATGTTCACCCTCCTGACGCTGTTCAAGGCCGAGCCCAACTGGCCGCTATGGATTGTGCAGGTGGTTCCGCTGCTGATCTTTGCGCCGGGGCTGAAGCGTGGCTATCATCGGACCTACAGCTGGCTGTGCTTTGTGGTACTGCTGTATTTTACCTGGGCCGTGACCAACACACTCTCGCCACTGGCCTACTGGCGCGACTACCTGGCAGTGGCGCTGACCGTGATACTGTTTTCCAGTGCCATGATGGCCAGCCGCTGGCGCCAACAATGGTGGCTCTGGGAAAATCGCCACTGACTGCCCCTTGATAACCACAACCGCTCATACCCCAGGATCGAAAGGACCGACACCGTGAACTACGACGACCAGACTCCCCCTCCCGCCCGCAAGCGCCGCGGGTTCATTCGCCGGTTTTTCGGCTTCATCGGACGAAGCATCAGTTGGTTGCGGGTGGCATTGGGCAACCTGATTTTTCTTCTGGTGTTGCTGTTCGTGGTACTCGCTTTTCTCCCCAAGGAGCCCCTGGTCTTGCCGGACGAATTTGCCCTGACTCTGGCGCCGACCGGTTATCTGGTGGATGAGGAAAGCTACGTTGATCCCGTAAACATGCTTCTCAGCGGCAGTGATGACGCCCCTATGGAAACGCCGATTCGTCCACTGATTCAGGCCATCGATGCCGGGCGCACGGATCCGAGAGTCAGCGGCCTGGTGTTGGAGCTGGACGGACTTCTGGGCGGCGGAATCAGCAAGCTCGAAGAAGTCGGCGCCGCCCTGCAGCGGTTCAAGGACAGTGACAAGCCAATCATCGCCCTGGGCAGCCTGTACACCCAGGAGCAGTACTACCTGGCGAGCTACGCCGATGAGATATACCTGGATCCGATGGGCTCGGTACTGCTAACCGGCTACGCCAACTACCGCAACTATTTCAAAAGTGCCATGGACAAGCTGTCCGTGAACTTCCACGTCTTCCGGGTCGGCAAATACAAAGACTTTATCGAGCCCTATACCCGGGATGACATGTCGCCCGAGTCCCGGGAGCACAACAGCGAGTGGCTAAACCAACTCTGGGGCGTGTACACCAGCCGGGTGGAAGCACTGCGCCAATTACCCAGCGGCGCCGTCAATGACTACATCCGCAACATGGATGTTCAACTGGCCTCGGTGGGCGGTGACAGCGCGCAACTGGCCCTGGAGTCTCAACTGATCGACGGGATTCTGAGCCACCGAGAGCGTCAGCAATTGCTGACCGAACGCTTCGGTCACAGCGACTACGGCGATCATTACAACGGCGTAGGCCACCGGACGTTTTTGGCCGATGTCCGCCGCCAGTCCCCCAGTCCCGCGAACGACCGCGTCGGTCTGATCGTCGCCTCCGGCACCATCTCCACTGGCGAACAACCCGAAGGCAGTATTGGCAGCGACAGCTTTCTGCAGCGGCTGCAGCAGGTTCAAGATGACCCGAACATCAAAGCACTTGTTATCCGCATCGACAGCGGTGGTGGCAGTGCCTACGCCTCAGAAGTCATTCGCTCCGAAATCGCCGCGCTGCGGGCGGAGGGTATGCCGGTATTGGTCTCCATGGGCAGCATGGCCGCCTCCGGGGGCTACTGGATGGCCGCGGGCGCCGACGAAATCTGGGCGACGCCCACCACGCTGACCGGCTCCATCGGCGTGTTCGGAGCATTGCCGACTTTTGAGGACAGTCTCGAGAAAATCGGCATTCATGTCGACGGTGTGGGCACCACGCCCCTGGCCGGTTCCATGCGCCTGGATCGCACGCTCACACCTCAGGCCAACCGGATCATCCAGCAGACGGTGAATCACATCTACCAGCAATTTATCGACCTGGTCGCCGAGGCCCGGGGGCTGACCCCCGAGCGGGTGGATCAGTTGGGTCAGGGCCGCGTCTGGACAGGGGCCACCGCTCAGGAATTGGGGCTGGTCGACCGACTGGGCAGCCTGGAAGAGACCCTCGCCGCCGCCGCAGAGCACGCTGAGCTGGACGACTACGAGGTACGTCAAATCACCCGCCCGCTGGCGCCCTACGAGCAGTTTCTCAAGCAGCTCAGCGGCAGCGCCGTCAGCGCCTGGGTACCGCAGGTATCTGGACCGAAGTGGTTGACGCCGAAGCTGAAGAGCCAGCTCGCGCCGCTGCTGGAACCTCTGCGGATGTTGAGCGAACTTGATGATCCGCGCGCGGTTTACGCACGCTGTGTGGAGTGTCTGGCGCCTTAGCGGTATAGCGTTGAGTAACGGCGGATGCGGCTTTCAGCCTTATCCGCCCTACG
>NZ_DGMV01000063.1:13446-15875 GCF_002388575.1 Marinimicrobium sp. UBA4509 | reverse complement strand
GCAGTTTGCGTAGGGCGGATAAGCCGAAGGCGCATCCGCCGTCACCCCAATCCCAAACTCACCAATAACTCGCCCTAATCCCCTCGAACATACCGTTGACTCAACCGGGTCAACAACGTGGCTGCCACACCAATCGCCAACCACACGGGGCCCACCACAATCGCGAGAAACACCCCGTCAATAATCCCCATGCTCGCAATCATCCAGGGAATCACCGGAAAACCAAACCCGTTTCGACGACTGTTCTCCCAGCGAGCCACCACAGTCACCGCCAGGGTATAAACCGTCTGAATACCGCCCGCCAACCACACCAGCGCGGGCACCTCCCCCACCAGGGCCATCGCGGTCACCGCGTAAACCCCAAGCCGGGTCAACGCCATCAGAAACACCGTACTCCAATGCTTCTTATGCAACGCATCGTACAGAACAATCACCGACAATAGAGCCAACCCCGCCAAGGGCGCCCGATCGTCCGGCGCAAAAAACAGAAACACAAACCCCGTGGCAAACAGCCCCAACGCGATACTCAACACCTGCCGCGGTCGAACCCGCCCCGAAGGAATGGGACGATAGGGCTGATGCTGGGTATCCCAATCCCGATCACAATAATCGTTCAGCGTCATACCACCGGCATAAAAACAGGAAACGGCAAAGATCAACAAACCGATGGTGTAACTACCACCAACGGTAGCACTGACCAACACGGCAGTCGTCAGGATGTTCATCCACACCGTCGGCAGGTTACTGACCCGCCCCAGGGCTAACAGGGTTTTTACAGAAGGCATAACATTCTCAAATCGGTAGATAGATTAACGTTGGCAGCGAGGCCGTGCGTGGGGGATACCGTTTGTAGACCCGCCGTGAACCCATCCATGGGGGCTTCTCGTCGACATCCATGTCTCCGAGAGTCTACAAACGGTATCCCCCACGCACGGCCGGCCAGTCACTTCGCCAAGATCACCTTTAAAGGTAATTAGCTGACTAATCAAACAGATGTTTCAACATAAGATCACAGACATCCGTCGCCGGCACGCGTCCGTCGGGAATCAATTGCGGCTCCGTACTCATCAACAAAGGCAGCGACTCCGGCGAACCATCACTCACCCCATGGGAACCTTTCACCAACTCCGGCGCAACGGCAATCACATCCATCACATAACGAAAGCCCAGTTTCTTCTGAGCCACCCGACGCGCCGCCTTCAATTTCGGAAACCGAAGCTTCGGGTCAAAAAACAACTCGCAGGGATCAAACCCCGGCTTGCGGTGAATTTCCACCTGATGGGCGTAATCCGGCTGGCGCTCATCGTCCAACCAGAAATAATAAGTAAACCAGCTATCGGCATTGGCCAGCAGCACCAGCTCACCGCTGCGCTCATGATCCAGCCCCAGTTCGGCCTGTTCGGTTTTATCCAGAACCCGATCAATGCCTTCCACCCCTTCAAAGACCCGACGAACCGCCGGAATATCATCGGGGTTGTGCACATAGACATGGGCAATCTGGTGGTCCGCAACCGCGAAGGCGCGGCTGCTGAAGTAATCCAGATACTCTTTACCCAAATCCACCTTCACCGACACCATGCCCGCCTCATGGAGTAGTCGATTCGGGTGCACAGCGCGGTTGACGTTCTGAATACCGTACTCGGACAACACCATCACGCGACAACCGCGCTGTTCGAAGAAGTCGAGCAGATCCCCCACCAGGGTATCGATTTCCTTCAGGTCCTGTGCAATATCGCCGTCGGGCCCCTCTTTCTGCAACACATAATCCAGATGGGGCAGATAAACGAGCTGCAGGCTGGGTTGCTTCTCTTCTTCAATATACTTCGCCGCGTCCGCAATCCACTGGCTGGATTTGATGCTGGTCATCGGGCCCCAGAAGTTGAACAACGGGAAGTTACCGAATTTTTCACTCAGGGTGTGGCGCAGCTCCAGCGGGCAGGTATAGCAGTCCGGCTCTTTGCGGCCATCGGCGAGGTAGAGCGGGCGCGGCGTGAGGGTCCAGTCGGCATCGGTGGCCATGGCGTACCACCAGAAGGTGTTGCTGCAGGTAAAGCTCGGGTCGCGTTCTTTCGCCAGGTGCCACACTTTGGGACTCTGTACCAGCTTATTACTTTGCCGCCAGAGCCAGACTTCGTTCATGTCCCGAAAATACCAACCATTAGCCACAATGCCATGATCTTTCGGTGACTTACCAGTGGTGTAAGTGGCTTGGGCAGTACAGGTAACGGCGGGAATTACCGGTTCGATATCGGTAGCCTGATCCCGAAGTCTATTCAGGTTCGGGGTATGTTCGCCCAATAATTTTCTCGTGAGACCTACGACGTTAAGGACAACGGTTCTGTGCATTTCTATACTCGTATTTTCGGCTTGGTGAGGAGCGAGCCATCCGTAGGGCGGTTCAAGACCCGCCGTAAACCCATCCCTGGGGG
>NZ_DGMV01000063.1:6528-13387 GCF_002388575.1 Marinimicrobium sp. UBA4509 | reverse complement strand
CCATCCCTGGGGGCTTCTCGTCGACATCCATGTCTCCGAGAGTCTTGAACCGCCCTACGGATGCCTCGCTTGCACGTTTCTAGCGTAATTCTTTAAAGATCTTGAACAGACTCCGGACCGATTGCGTCGAGCGTTCAGTCACAATCCAGTAGTTGGTTTACCCACATTAGCTCTCGAGCGATACTCTCCCCCACCGAATCCGTCTTAAGGTGTTCGGGCAAAACGCCAAAGCTGTAGGTTTCCACTTCCCGGGGAATATCAGTTGCCAGTTTGGGCAGCAGTGTTTTCAGAAAGTCCTGGGTGGTGCCGCAGTCGCCCAGGTGTTCGAGGAAGATCGGTACGTGGAAATGGACCCGGCACTCGGTTGGCGTCAGACCGGCGTCCATGGCTGCTTCGAATTCGGGTAAGTCTGGGAAGGCGTGTAGCGTTCCATCGTTGGTTCGGGCCATGGCCTGGTGTAAGTAGACCGGCTCATTGAAGCCTTTGAGGTGCTCGACTTCTTCCGGAGTGTCGGCCTGTAGGGCGCTCGAGACCTGGACTTTGGCGATGGGGATTTCGGCTTCGGCCAGGCGTTGCAGGCAGGTGGCCGGGTCTTCGAATTCGACGGCCTGGTGGCAGCAGTCGAAGCACACGCCGAGGTGGGCGTTTTCGGCCAGGCTCAGACGCGGGCGCAGGCGTTGGAAGAAATCCAGCAGTTCGTCGGTGGTTTCAAGTACGCAGGCCGGTTCGGGTTCGATGGCGAGCATCAGGTGTACGCCGGTGCTTCGCTTCAGGTTGGCGAAGTGGGCGAGCACGTCCTGGATGTGGCCGAGTACGGTGTTCCAGTCTTCCGGTGCGAAGCCCTGTTTGAAGGCGACCGGTACCGTGGATATCGACAGCTGTCGGGCGTCCGGTTGCAGTTGTACGGCGATATCGCCGAGCTGACAGGTGTAGCGCACGCGCTCCTGGTCGCGCCAGTCCGGCAGGTAGACGTTTTCTTTGACCCGCTCGTTGTGGAAGGCGCCGTAGGGAAAGCCGTTGATGGTCAGCAGATAGGCGTTGTGTTCGCGACACCACTGCTGAAATTCCGCAACGGCCTGGGCGTCCACTTGCGCCGCCGCTTGCCCGGCAATGCGCAGTCCCAGAGGAAAGGGGCGCTGGGCGCTGTCGCCCAGTCGCTCCATCACTTCCAGTCCGTGGCTGTTGAGGTTGTGCATCACATCGGCCCAGCCTTCGCCGGGGTGAATGTTGCTGCAATAGGTGAGCGGTGCGTTCAGCTTGGCCATTGGTTCTCCAGCAATTGCTGACGGCACTGGTGCATGGTGTCCAGATCAATGTGGTCCACTTCTTCCGCTTCGCCCGCCGAGGTCAGCAGAGTGATGCACAGCTCGCCGCCCAGATGTTCGCGGAAACCCTGCAGGGCCGCATCAATATCCAGTGCTTCGAGGGCCGGATGACGCAGGGTAAAGCCGACGCCTTCGAGCGTGTCGCGAATGGCCAACAGGGTGTGCGTATCGATGGTACCCATGGCGTGGGAGTACAGCGAGTCCAGGGCAATGCCGATGGCCACCGCTTCGCCATGGCGCAGCTCGGAGTTGGAGAGTTCTTCCATCCGGTGGGCGCCCCAGTGGCCGAAATCCAGCGGCCGGGCACTACCCTGCTCAAAGGGATCGCCACTGGTGCGGATATGGTTCAGATGCAGCTCGGCGCAGCGGGCGATCATATGCTCCATGGCCTTGGGTTCAAACTCCCCCAGACGATGGCGCGCTTCGTGTAGCCAGTGGAAGAACTCGCCATCACGAATCAGCGCGACTTTTACCGCCTCGGCGATGCCGCAGCGGCTGTCCCGCTCGGACAGGCTGCTCAGCAGGTCATAGTCGTTGATCACAGCGTAGGGTGCGGCAAAGGTACCCAGGTAATTTTTCCGGCCCCGGTAGTTGATCGCATTTTTCACGCCGATGCCGGCATCGTTCTGGGCCAGGACCGTGGTGGGCATACGAATCAACCGGATGCCGCGATGCGCGGTGGCCGCCGCATAGCCCATGGCATCGATCACGGCACCGCCGCCAATCACCAATGCAAAGCTGTGCCGGTCGATCCGGTCGATTTGGGTACGCTGATAGAACTCATCCACTTCCACCGGGTCGTTCTTACAAATTTCGCCGCCGCGCACCATCAGAGGCGGCTCAATCAGCTCGATCCGGTCCGCATGAGCCTCGGCGTAAGCGCGCATGCGCTCTACCAGATCCGGGTGCCCCTTGAGCACCTGGTCATCGATCACGGGCAGAACCCGGTGACGTTTTTTACCCGCAAACGCGAGCACCTTGAGCAACACATCGCTCTCGGGGTTGAAGGTGTCCCGGTTGAAGTACACCGGGAACTCGTGCGTCATGGTAAACGCTTGGTGAATCTGCCACATGAGTTGCTACCGCTTCTTCTGCAATCAGTTGGGCACCGGCTCATCGACGCGGGGTTGTTGACCGCGCAGCACAGTGTTGTCGTTATAGGATTGGCGCTGGTCGATCACCGCCGGCCGGGAGAGCTCGTCGATGTCGATCTGACCGGACTGGGCGTAGGCGTCCAGGGCGTTCTGCCAACAGGTCAGCTCAATGGCTTTCTCTTCGATACCGCGCTCGCGCATCAGGTTGGCGGTCTTCGGTACCGACAGCGGATCGCTCACGCCCCAGTCGGCGGAGCTGTCGACAATGATGCGTTCCGGCCCGTATTTGCGGACCACTTCCACCATCCGCTCAGAGCCCATCTTGGTATTGGGATAAATGGTAAAGGCCGCCCAGGCGCCGCTGTTCAGCACATCGTCCACGGTCTCTTCGTTGTTGTGGTCGATCACCAGCTTTTCCATGGGTACGCCGATCTCCCGCGCCACATCAATGGAACGGATGATGCCGTTTTTCTTGTCCCGGTGGGGGGAGTGCACCATTACCACCATGTCGTGCTCGACGGCGAATTCCAGTTGGCGCTGATAGATGTACTCTTCGGCCGGGGTGATTTCGTCGTAGCCGATTTCCCCGATCGCCACGACCCCTTCTTTCAGGGCAAAGTTGGGCAGAATCTCCAGCGCCTCACGGGCCAGACCTTCGTTGTTGGCCTCTTTGGAGTTGATGCCGATGGTGCAGTAATGAGCAATGCCGAACTGGGAGGCGCGGAAGCGTTCCCACCCCACCAGGCTGGCGAAGTAATCGATGAAGCTGCCCACGTTGGTGCGCGGCTGGCCCATCCAGAAGGCCGGCTCAATGACCGCGCGAATGCCTGCGGCGGCCATGTTCTGGTAATCGTCGGTGGTGCGACTGCTCATATGAATATGCGGGTCAAAGTACTGCATAAGCACGCCTCTGTTATTCGGGTACGTTATTGATCAAGCGGAAGGCAGCTCGGCGAACAGGGGCGCAAACTGCGCCTGTTCGGAGCGCCCTGCGGTCGCGTTTTGCCAGTAGGGTAACACTTTCGGGTCCGCCGGCTCGACCGACGCCAGCCACTGCGTCTGCCCGGCACGGGCAGCGCCCATCAGCATCGCCTGCTGTTCAGTCGTTGTGGCCTCGGGCCAATGCTGCTCCAGAAGCTGGCGGACCCGCTCAGGGTGATGAGGGCCCAGGCAGAGCCAGAGCCCCAGGTGGTAGTGGCGCCCGGCGCTGTGGCGCTCTTCGGCCCAGTCCAGCGCCATCCGGGTCAGCTCCGGAGTGAGCCGCTGATCCAGCCCGGACACCCGGTACAGCGGGCAATCCAGAAACAGCGCCTTGATCACCAACTGGTGCCAGGCGGTATCGTCAAAGTGGGTGACCGGATAGGGCGAGTCCAGGGCAACGGCTTCAAAGACCGTCAACATATTGGTACGGCAGGCTTCGGCCGCCCGCCAGGTAAACCGCTCGCCGAGAGGCAGCAGAGGCAGGCTGCGGTAGAGCGCACAGGTCTCCCCCTCGTCGGCAAAGCGGAACAGCGCCTCGAACTCCTCGGCAAAGCTCGCCTGCTCCAGGTCGGGGCGCGCCAGAATCAGGTTGATGCGCAGCAGCTCGAGCCGATTCCAGGCCCGTGGGCTCCAGCCTGGCAGTGCGCCTTCAGCGGCGGCCAGCTCCGTGTCGGTCAATCCCAGGGGCTGGCGTTTGGCGTGCCGGCTGGCCATGGCCAGGAGGTTGGCAAAGGTCTGACCCTGGGCACCGTCGGTCACCTGGCCCTGCGCTTTGGCCCAGAAAGCCCGGCCGGACTCGGTCAGATGCTCATCCAACAACGCCTGCAATAATTGATGTACTGAATGCTCCGATGCCACTGCCACTACCTATAAATCATATAATTAGACGCTGGATTATACGCAAACGGTCAAGGGTAATCGAGTCACCCCAAGAAGGTAACCCCAGAATCGTAAGGAATCGTTTAACCCGCCCGGTCGCCCCACCCCATGCGGGCAACCAGACGCCCACAATTGCAATTCAGGGCATTTTCGGCAAAGCTTGCGCCTTTTAACAACCCGAACGACACGCCTATGCCCTCCAAAAAGCTCAACAAAGGCTCCTCCGGCCAGAACCGCAAAGCCAGTGAACAGTATATGGACAAGTTTCGTCAGAAGCCCGGCGTCCAGGAAACCGATTCCGGACTGCTCTACCGGGAGGTGGAGCCCGGCCAGGGCCTGGCGCCCACCATGGACGATAAGGTGGTGGTCAACCAGCGCATTCAACTGGTCAACGGCAAGGTGATTGGCGACACCTATCAGGAGGGAATGCCCGATACCTTCTGGATGAAGGAAGCCATCGCTGGTATTCAGGAAGGGTTACAACTGATGCAGGAAGGCGCTCGCTACGAGTTCGTGGTGCCGCCGGAGCTGGCCTGGGGCAAGAAGGGGGTGGGCAACAAAATCGGGCCCAATGCGGTGCTGATCTTCGACCTGCGCCTGATGGAAGTGGCTTTTAGTTAGCGTGTTACTCCAGCGCGGCTTTACACCGCGCCGGAGCCCACACCTCAAAGCTCGATTGGTTCGCCGTTAAGGCTTACTGACTCGGTCTCAATGGAGGAGACATTTTCCAGAATACCCAACTTATCGGCATGCTTGATGGTGACATCGTGTAACGTCACCCCGCTGATGGGTGCGCGCTCAAAGCCGCGCAAATGGAACACCCGCTCGGCATTCTCTACCACCATGTTACTGACATGGAGATCCTTCACCTTTGGCAGGTAGTCCCCGGCATCCCCCTCCTCATAATAAAAGTTGATCACGAAAACATCTTTCACCTGTCCGATCACGATATCCCGAATGGCGATATTCTCGATCAGCCCGCCACGCACCGAATTGGTCTTGATGCGCACCGCGCGGTCCAGCACCGGGCTGTCCATATGACACCGACGGGCAAACACATTGCGCGCACCGCCCGAGATTTCACTGCCAATCACCACCCCACCGTGACCGGCGCGCATCTGGCAGTCCTGAATCACAATATTCTGGATCGGTGTGGCCAGACGGCGGCCATCGGCGTTTCTGCCCGACTTGAGCGCGATGCAGTCATCCCCGGTATCGAACAGGCATTTTTCGATCAACACGCGGTTGCAGGACTCGGGGTCGCAACCGTCGGAGTTCGGTCCGTGACTGACGCATTGCACACCGCGCACAATCACGTCTTCAGACAGCACGGGGTTGAGCAGCCAGAAGGGGGAGTTGCGAATGGTGACCCCCTCGATCAGGACACGCTTGCAGCGGTAAGGCTGAACAAAGGGCGGACGCAGATAGTTGTCCTCGAACACCCGCTCCTCCACCGGCACACCTTGTTCTGCCATTTCAAACAGCGGCGTGCGAGTGTGCTTTTGATCCTCTACCGGATCAATGGGCCACTGAGCTCGACTCCAGCGTCCCTTCCAGGGCCACCAGACCGTATTGGAGCCATTGCCCTCCAGCACCCCTTGGCCGGTCACCGCAATATTTTCCTGTTCGTAGGCGTAAATCAGCGGAGAGTACCCCATCAGCTCCACCCCTTCCCAGCGGGTCATCACGTAGGGCTTGTAGCGTTCCGGGTCCGTGTAGAAAGACAGCACGGCACCTTTCTGCAAGTGCAGGTTGACGTTGGATTTGAGGTGCACCGGCCCGGTGTTGAACTGCCCCGCCGGAATCACCACCCGGCCACCGCCAGCGGCGGCACAGGCCTCAATGGCTTTGGCAATCGGGCCGGTATTATCGGTTTCCCCATCGCCCTTGCCACCGAACTCTGTGACCGGAAAATCCCGGTTCGGGAAGTCTGTTCGTGCGATATTGTCGATGATGTCGTCGGCCTGCTTCCAGAGCGCCTCATCGCGCCCAGCGTAGGCGGGGGAAGTTGGAGAGGTGGTGCTGCATCCGGCCACCGGCATTAAACCCAGGGCACAGGAAGACAGACCCAGCGCCTTCAGGCTGCCGCGTTTCTGTAGATCGATCATGTTTTCTATCCCGTCGGTTGATTGACTTTAATAAGTAGTTGTTATGACTCATCCGTGATCAAAGCCCTGCTCGTGTCGGCAGAGCCAAGGGGAATAGTGAGACAAAGTGAGGGGAGTTTCAAGAAGTGTGCAAACGGGAGGATTGCCTGGCGATCTGTCGAACCAGAGGGAGGTTCTTACCTTCCGAACACGCATAAAAAAACCCCGCTTCTTGCGAAGCGGGGTTTTTCTGTATGTGGCGCACTCGGGAGGATTCGAACCTCCGACCGCTCGGTTCGTAGCCGAGTACTCTATCCAGCTGAGCTACGAGTGCGTCGTCAACGGGGGCGAATATTAGAGATCTGAAGGCGGTTCGTCAAGTGTTTGATTGAAAAAGTTTTTTTGGAGATGGGTTTCGGCGGATGCGCTTCGCTCCGATGCGTCGGACCGATCCGCCCTACGGCCGAGCACAGCGGTATAAACCTGCGTAGGG
>NZ_DGMV01000063.1:3110-6448 GCF_002388575.1 Marinimicrobium sp. UBA4509 | reverse complement strand
TAAGCCGCAGGCGCATCCGCCGTTGCAGTTGGGTGGGATACCAAAAGCTCGGGGAGTTGCTTTACGGGAGGGATAGACCGGGGCACATCCATGTGCCCCGCCCTTCGGGCGCCTGCGGCGGTCCCAATCGCTCCAGGCGATTGGTCGAACCGGAGGGTTCGAACCAAGACATCCCTCACCGCCATATACGAANNTGGCGGTGAGGGAGGGATTCGAACCCTCGAACGGTTTCCCGTTACACACTTTCCAGGCGTGCGCCTTCAGCCACTCGGCCACCTCACCGTAAAACTCTTTGAACGACCTGCCGTTCAGAGGGTGCGTAATGTACACAAGTGGCGTACTAAACGCAACGCTATTGGCCCGGCCAGGGGTGAAAAAATGTCTCTGGATTCACTGACTTGGGAGGCTGGGGCGGTTTGGCGGGGGTTCCCAGGTAGAGGAAGCCCACGATCTGCTCCAGCTCGCCGACACCCAGCCCTTCTTTCACCACCGGATGGTAGGTCATGGCCCCGGTCCGCCAGAAGGCCCCTACCCCCTGGGCGAAGGCGGCATTGAGCATGTTCTGTACGGCGGCGCCGGCCGAGATCAGTTGCTCGACGTGCGGCACCTTGGGGTTCTGCCGGCAGGCGGCAATGGCGACCAGAATCAACGGCGCGCGGCGTGGTTTGGCGCGCAGGGATTGTTGATCGGGTTCCGGGGTGTCGGGCGTGTCCTTGAGCATCGCCTGCACGAACAGGTCTCCCAGTCGATCCAGCCCTTCATCTTCAATTACCAGAAAGCGCCAGGGCTGCATCAGGCCGTGATCGGCGGCGCGCAGGGCGGCGCGGTAGATGGCGTCGCGCTGTACATCGGTGGGCGCCGGTTCGGTCAATTTGGGCGAGGAAACCCGTTGGTGCAATACGTCTAGTGCGTGCATAGGAGCCTGTGGTCGAATCAATGGGGCGGGAATGATAACACGACTTCATCGGTTGATTTAAGCGCCATTTAGGCGCGGTTAACCGCTGTTCGTGGACTTTTCGCGTAAAAAAACGTCTAATAGGACCCTCAGGGAGTGACACGCGACTCCAGGACCGACCTTGCCGATTGAAAACCATCCGGCGCCCTCACGCTCCCCAGAGACGCTATTTAGCGAGCGTATTGCGTCGAGCAGGACAGCATACAAGGTTTCCCGATAACAATGACTAAGAACTCAGCGCACAAAAAGCCCGAAGAGGCTCAAGCGGAATCGCCGCTTCACCAATACTATTTTCGATCACTGATCTGCTTTGCCGCCGCCGGCACCCTGGCGTCCTACATTGAATGGTCGGCCATCCAGCCCGTGTATATTGGCACCATTGTTTTTCTGCTGCTGTACACCTACCTGACCTACCACTTCACCCACACGCTGGATCGCGAAAAACTCAGCCGCGTAACCCGCTATTTGTCCTGGGCCGATGCGGCGCTGATCGGGCTGGTCCTCAGCCTGACCAACTTCAGCCTGCTGCCGCTGGCGCTGTTTCTGACCATGATCCAGTTCAACGCCCTTCTCACCGGCGGACTGAGGCGCTGGGGTGAAGATAACGTGGCCTTTGCCGTCGGTATCCTGCTCAGTTTCCTGGTACACAAACCGCAATGGGTGTTCAGTAGCAGCATTGAAATCAGCGCGGCGAGCCTGATCGGTATCATCACCTACTTTCTGGTGTACGCCCTGTATATGCATCAGAGAATGCGCCGCCTGATCATGAACCAGATGAAACTGGAGAATGAGCAGAAATGGCACAAGATCCGCTCGTATAAACTGTCCCGATACCTGCCGCCTCCGGTGTGGCGGGCGATCAATCAGGGCAAGGATCATATGCTACAGGCGGAGCGCAAGCGCATTACCGTGTTCTTCTCGGACATCAAGAACTTCAGCCAACTGTCCGAAGAAATGGAAGCCGAGGCGCTTACGGAGCTGCTCAATCACTACCTGACCGAGATGTCGAAAATCATCACCCACTTTGGCGGCACCATCGACAAGTTTATGGGTGACGGCATTATGGTCATGTTTGGTGATAGCAACAGCAAGGGCGTCAAACAGGACTGCATGAATTGTGTGTCCATGGCCATCGCCATGAAAAAGCGCATGAAGTCCCTGCAGCAGGAGTGGTACAACCAGGGCATCAAAAAGCCCCTGCAGATCCGGATGGGCATGAACACCGGCTATTGCACGGTGGGTACCTTCGGTACCTCAAGCCATCTGGACTACACCGTGCTGGGCACTCACGTGAACCTGGCCAGCCGCCTGGAGTCCGCAGCCCAGCCCGATGAAATTCTGATTTCCCACGAGACCTGGTCGCTGGTCAAAGACGCCGTCATGTGTCAGGACAAGGGCGAAATCACGGTGAAGGGGTTCAGCCAGCCGGTGAAGGTGTACCAGGTGGCCGGGTTCCGTAAGGACCTGGGTAAAAATCAGAGTTTCTTTGAGGATCGCGCCGAAGGCTTCTCCATGTACCTGGATCTGGAGAAGGTGCGCAATTACGAGAAAGCCAAGGTGATCAAGGCGTTGCAGACCGCCGCCGAAAAGCTCAAGGATAAAGTCATCGTATAACCTTGCTCCGGCGGGCCCGGTCCCGCCGGAGCACCACCAGCCTACTGTCGCACCAGACGCTCAAAATCGGGCGCCGACCCCTGCGCTGAGCTGCGCCAGGGGTTGATATCCAACCCGCCGCGACGCGTGTAGCGCGCGAAAACCGTCAGAAACTCCGGCTGACAGCGCGCTTGCAGATCGACAAACATCCGCTCAACGCAGTGCTCGTGAAAGTCCTGATGTTCACGAAACGATACCACGTACTTCAGCAAACCCTCTCGTTCGATTTTTGATCCGCGATAATGAATTTCCACCGTGGCCCAATCCGGTTGACCGGTTACCGGGCAATTGCTCTTCAACAGATGACTGTGCAGCCGCTCTTCAACCAACTCCTCCCCAGTGGCAAGCAACTCGGGCGCCGGGTGGTAGTGCTCGATGGTAACCGGCAGCGCGTCGATACACTCCCCGCCCGCCTCGGCAATCGGCAGTTGAGCGTCCGCCACCGGCTCAAGCTGAACGCTGACGTCTGCACCGGCGGCCGCGCTCAAGTCCTGGATCATCTGCGCCCGCACCTGCTCCTGTCCGACAAAGCGGCTTTGATTGTAGGAGTTCAGATACAGCTTGAATGATTTGGACTCAATCAGGTTCGGACTGGTGCACGGCAATCGAAATTGCGCGATGGCGACGATGGGCTTGCCGCGCTCATCCAGCCAGGAGACTTCATAGCCGGTCCAGAGGTCGGTGCCGTAAAACGGCAGCGCCGACTCACTCAACCCCAGGGACGCCCGAG
>NZ_DGMV01000063.1:0-3021 GCF_002388575.1 Marinimicrobium sp. UBA4509 | reverse complement strand
CTCACTCACCCCCAGGGACGCCCGAGTCTCGGCCCGGGCGATGGGAAACAACAACCCGGGGTCATAACTCGATGCGTAGGCTGTCTGCTGCCCGAGCGGTCCATGACTGTTGGATGTGTGCTCACTCATAACGCCCCTACCCTGAAAAGTTACGCGCGCAGACGCTTGCCGGTTTTAAGCAGGTGCATGCCAATGGCAAACAGCACCATGACGCACACCACCAGGCCACTGAACGCCACGCCAATATTGACGTCCGACACGCCCAACATGCCATAGCGGAAGGCGTTGACCATATACAGAATCGGGTTCAGCTGGGCCACGCCCTGCCAGAAGTCCGAGAGCAGATCGATCGAGAAAAAGACCCCGCCCAGATAGGTCAGCGGCGTCAGCACAAAGGTCGGCACGATGGAGATATCATCAAAGGTGTTGGCGAACACCGCATTGATGAAACCGGCCAGGGCGAACAGCACCGCCGTGAGCACCACGATGGACACGGTGATGACCCAGCTGTAGATCGGCAGGTCGGTAAAAAACAGTGACAGGATGGTCACCATGACCCCGATCGCCAACCCACGGGCCACGCCACCGAGCACATAGCCCAACAGAATGACGTAGTTCGGTGTGGGCGAGACCAGCACCTCTTCAATACTGCGCTGAAACTTG
Organism: Marinimicrobium sp. UBA4509; assembly: GCF_002388575.1. Taxonomy (NCBI): domain Bacteria; kingdom Pseudomonadati; phylum Pseudomonadota; class Gammaproteobacteria; order Cellvibrionales; family Cellvibrionaceae; genus Marinimicrobium; species Marinimicrobium sp. UBA4509. Next base: position 2,358 of record NZ_DGMV01000063.1, on the reverse strand, counting down.
GCACTGAAAAAAGACGAGCTGACATTCGAGTAAGAGTTGGTCAGCACCGCCATCATGATCAGTCCGGGCACCACAAACTGGATGTAGTCGAAGCCACCCATCTCACCGATACGGCTGCCAATCAGCTTGCCGAAAATCACAAAGTACAGTGCCATGGTGATGGCCGGGGGCAACAGGGTCTGAACCCAGATGCGGGTGAAGCGTTTGATTTCCTTACGCAGAATGGTGGTAAACGCGATCCATTGTTCTTTAAACTCCACGACGATCACCTCCGGTCGCTGGTTCGCTGGCTGTGTTCTCTTCGGTTTCTTCAGTGACGGACTCCGCCGGCTCCCCATTGCCGGTCATGGCGACGAAGAGTTCCTCCAGGCGGTTGGCCTTGTTGCGCATACTGACAATATCGAGCCCCTGGGCGGTCAGCGCGTCAAACACCCGGTTCAACGACTGACCTTTTTCCAGATCCACCTCAAAGCTGTGCTCATCCAGCAGCCGGGTTTCGAAGCCCTCGATATGTGGCGCTTCCCATACCGAATTGGCGCAATCGAAAATGAACACCTCGCGGTTGAGCTCTTTCAACAGGCTGCGAATGGTGGTGTTCTTGACGATTTTGCCCTGATCGATAATGGCCACATGGCGGCACAGGCTTTCCGCCTCTTCCAAGTAGTGGGTGGTCAGGATGATGGTGGTGCCCTGAGCGTTGATTTCCCGCAGGAACTCCCACATGGAACGGCGCAGCTCGATATCCACCCCGGCGGTGGGCTCGTCGAGAATCAGCAGCTTGGGCTCGTGCACCAGCGCCCGGGCAATCATCAACCGGCGCTTCATGCCGCCGGAGAGCATGCGGGCGGGGGTATTGCGCTTGTCCCACAGGCCGAGTTTCTTCAGGTACTTTTCCGTCTGCACCATGGCGACCGACCGGGGCAGGCCGTAAAAGCCGCCCTGTTGCAGCACGATATCCTGAACTTTTTCAAACTGGCTGAAATTGAATTCCTGGGGCACGATGCCCACTTCTTTTTTGGCCCGGGAGAAGTGGGTATCAATATTATGGCCAAAAATTTCCACCTCGCCGCCGGTCTTGCGGACCAGTGAACAGAGAATCCCAATAGTGGTGGACTTGCCGGCGCCGTTGGGCCCCAGCAGCGCGAAAAAGTCGCCGGGCTGGACCTCCATGGAAATGCCCTTCAGGGCATGGAAGCCGCTCCCGTAGACTTTGGAGAGATTTCTAATCGAAAGTGCAGCTGTCATAATGTCGGATTCACTCATTCATTTGGGGGCGGCGATGACTCAGCGCCGCCCGGGGAGTTTAGCGTGTCGACTCAGCTCAACCATTACGCGGAAACACAGCATCGAGACTACCATTTGCGCCTGTTGCGCGATTTTATCCAGCAGGCTCAGCAGCAGCCCCCGTTTATTGAGGAAGACTGCCCCGAGGATGACCTGGAATTTCTGGCCCGCCTGGAAGCGCTCCCCAGAGCCCACCAGGACGAGGATTTCCTGTACCGAGGGCAACAGGTCCTGAGCCGGGTGGTGGCCGCCTACGGCCACCTGGTGCCCCTGCTCCACCGAGACCTGCTCTGGTACTTCGGCGGCGACTGCCTGCATTACATGCCGGATGAAGAGATCGCCAAGTACCAGCTTCTGGACGAACGCCGCCACGAAGCCATTGCCGAGGGCCGGGAGTTCTCCTATGAGCACGAACGGGCCAAGGTGTTTGGCCTGCATTAGTCGGCCAGGGTGCCAGCGGGCACGGGAAGCCGCGTAGTTTAGCAGATTCGGATGTAACCGTCTTTTTAACGAGGGCGGTCGCCCGGCGGTTTGTGTCGGGTTACGCGCTGGGCGCTAACCCGACCTACGGGGTCTACGGGATCAACCCGACACACGGGGTAGCAACTCAGTGACGGCGGGTGCGGCCTTTGGCCTTACCCGCCCTACGCAAACCGTGAACGCCGCGGAATTTGGCGCCATGTAGGGCACGCCGGTGGAATTTGGCACATTGGAGCGGGACCAAAGCGCCGGGAGCGCTTTGGCACGGCGAAGCCGCCCGCAGGGGCCGTCCGCAGGACAACATAATGCGCCGAGTGACAAACCGGCAGGAAGCCGGTTTGCACAGCCGAAGGCTGCCCGAAGGGGCTGTCCGCAGGACAGCACAATGTGGCTCGTGAAACGAGACTCGTTTCCCGGGCGGATTCCTGTGCCCAACGGCCAGACACAAAAAAAGCCGACCGAAGTCAGCTTTCTTTGAAGATTTGGAGCGGGAAACGAGACTCGAACTCGCGACCCCAACCTTGGCAAGGTTGTGCTCTACCAACTGAGCTATTCCCGCCACATTGCGTAAAATGGCGTCCCCTAGGGGACTCG
>NZ_DGMV01000005.1:27498-27730 GCF_002388575.1 Marinimicrobium sp. UBA4509 | reverse complement strand
GAAAACCGCCAGCGATCTGGGTGTACCGGTGGTCGCCGTGGGGCTGCTGTATCAGCAGGGCTATTTCCACCAGAGCCTGGATGACACCGGCTGGCAGCGGGAAACCTATCTGTACAACGACCCGGGCAGCCTGCCCCTGCGCCGGGCTCAGGCGAAAGACGGCAGCTGGCTGCATATTGATACCGAATTTTTGTGTCGGCGGGTGCGTTTTCGGGTCTGGCAGGTCACGGTC
>NZ_DGMV01000005.1:18020-27321 GCF_002388575.1 Marinimicrobium sp. UBA4509 | reverse complement strand
CGGGTCTGGCAGGTCACGGTCGGGCGCATCACCCTGTATCTGCTCGACAGCAATGATCCGCGCAACCAGGCGGGCGACCGGGGCATCACCAGTCAACTCTACGGCGGCAACCGTGAGCTGCGTCTGGTGCAGGAAATTGCTCTGGGCATTTGCGGCTGGCGCTTGCTGGACACCCTCGGTTGTGGAGACTACGTCTGTCACCTGAACGAGGGACATGCGGCATTCGCCACACTGGAGCGCATGCGCACCTATTGCGAGCGACACAAAGTCTCCTTTGATGAAGCACTCTGGGCCACCCGTGCGGGAAATATTTTCACCACTCACACGCCAGTGGCAGCCGGTTTCGATCGCTATCCCATCGAAGTCTTGCGTCGCTATATTGACGAATTCTCCCAACAACTCGGCGTCCCGGCGGAACGGTTATTGGCACTGGGCAAAGCCAATCCAGAGGACTCGACAGAGTGGTTCAATATGGCCTGGCTGGCCATGCGCACCTGCGCTTTTGCCAACGGCGTCAGCGCCTTGCATGGCGCCGTCAGCCGAACCATTTTTCAGCCCCTTTTCCCCCGCTGGCCAGAGCGCGAAGTGCCCATTGGCCACGTCACCAATGGCGTCCATGTGCCCACCTGGGATTCATCCCGGGCCGATAACGAGTGGCGTCAACTGTTCGGTCCGGACCGCTGGCGTCAGGACCTGGAGCGCATGCCCACCGACACCATTGAGCAACTGGACAATCACCGCCTCTGGCAGATGAAGGGTCAGGGCCGGGCACAACTGGTGGACTACGTACGCCGACGTCTGGGCCATCAGTGGCGCCGCGAAAGCGACCCCGGTCAGTGTGCGGTATTCAGCGAACAACCGCTGGACCCGAATGTCCTTACCCTGGGCTTCGCCCGACGGTTTGCCGAGTACAAACGACCCAACCTGTTGCTGCACAACCCGGATCGACTCGCCGCCCTGCTCAACCACCCTCAGCACCCGGTACAACTGATTGTGGCCGGCAAGGCCCATCCCGCGGACCAGTGGGGAAAGAATGCGTTACAGGCCTGGTACCGGTTTGCCCGCCGCGCCGACGTCAAAGACCGGGTGGTTTTTCTGGAGGACTACGATATCGAGCTGGCACAACATCTGGTGCAGGGCGTCGATGTCTGGCTGAACACACCGCGCCGCCCCTGGGAGGCCTGCGGCACCAGCGGCATGAAAGTGCTGGTCAACGGTGGCCTGAACCTGTCCAGCCTCGACGGCTGGTGGGCCGAGGCCTGGCACGCGGAAGTGGGTTGGGCCCTGGGAGACGGTGACGTCCACGGCGAGGAGCAGGACGATGACGATGCCACGGCGCTGTATGAACTCCTGGAGCAGGATATCGCGCCCTGTTTTTATCATCGAGACGACGCCGATATACCCACCGACTGGTTGGAACGAGTACGGCACAGCATGGCCCAACTGACCGCGTCTTTCAGTTGCAACCGGATGCTTCAGGAATACATTGAAGGCTACTATCTCCCGGCCGCCCAATTACTGGCGAACCGCACAAAGGAAAAAGGCGCCCTTGCGGCCGAACTGTTTCAATGGCATTCAGGCCTGTCCCAACATTGGCACGAAATCCACTTGGGTGAGCTGCAGTTCGATGAGCGGGATGGGCATCGTCGGGTCGGGCTGAATGTACAACTCGGCGGATTGAACCCAGAGCATCTGACCGTAGAGTTGATCGCCGACCCCACCGACGCGGAGAGCGCCATCACCCTGGCACTGACACCGGCGAGTACCTTGCAGAGCGCCACTCACAGTTACCGGTATGAAGGGCAGCTGGACAGCGCGCGCCCGGATGGCGACTTCACCGCCCGAGTGGTTCCCAGACATCCGGCGGCGATGATTCCGGCGGAGCACCAGAAAATCATCTGGCAATCGCGGTAGCGTTGAACCCTCAGCGAGCCTCTACGCGCCGGCCCGGTTCGATATCCTGGCCGGGATGGAGGATCACCCGCTCGCCCGGCTCGAGTCCGTCCTGGATTTCGGTCAACAATCCACTGCGCCGTCCCGGCGTCACGGTTCGGCGCACGGCCTCGCCGTCCTCAATCACATACACCGCCCAGCGTTTCTCTTCCCGGAACAGGGCGCTGGCCGGCACCTGCAAGACATCGTCACCTTCCCAGAGAATAAAACGCGCCTCCACCCGGTAACCGTCACCCAGGTCTTTCCAGCGTTCGCGCTGCGCATCAAAATCGACAATGACCCAGACGCGCTGCTCTTCCACTCCCAGCGCGGAAATGTGCGTAAAGCCCGCCGGTTCGATCCGGCGCACCCGTCCCGGCAACACCTCGTCGCCGCCCCAGCGCTCCAATTCCACACGCATTCCCGGGCTCAGACGCACGGCGTCCGGTGAGAGCAGATCCACTTCCACTTGCAGGCTGCTCAAATCACCCAGGGTCAGTATCGGTTCACCCGGTTGAACCCGCCCGGCACTCTGTCGCTCGCGGGTGAGCACGACACCCTCCGTAGGTGCGGTGACCTTGAGCGGCTCCGAACGGACTTCGCCACCCGCAATGGTCAACGCCGCCTCGGCGTTTTCCCGCTCGTGCCGCGCCACATCCACCTGAAACTGTGCCGTGCGCAAACGCGCACTGGCACTGCGTGCTTCCGCCAGCGCCCGGTCCAATGCTTCCCGGGACAGATGGCCCTGATCCACCAGCCGCTGTACCCGCACCAGCTCCCGGTCCGCCAGTTCGGCCTGGGCGCGCTGGACTTCAACGGCGGATTCCGCGGCGGCCAAAGCCGACTCGGCCCGCGCCAGAGCCGCCCGGGCCTGGGCGCCGGTGCGGGCATCCAGCGCGTCAGCCGGTGCCGGATTCAGAGTAAACAGGGTATCGCCCTGAGCCACTTCATCGCCGGGCTCAAGCAGTACTCGATTGAGGTAACCCGCCACCGGCGCCGAGACCTCGAAGCGATCCGGCAGGCGGGTGCGCCCCTCCTCCTCGACAGTAATTCGGAAGGGACCACGAATCACCTGCGCCGAGTCCACCAGCGCGGGCGGATCGCGAAAGCTGATGATCATTACCACAATCACCAGCAAGGTGATGGCGGCAAAAATCAGGGTACGACGGTTCGGGCGTTTCATAGCCATAGGTCCTTGGACTGTCTTGAGCCAGGAGGTTCGCTCCGGCGCCAGAAGGTTTACTTACTCCGCCGACTTCAGGGCCGACACCATATCCAGTTTGACCAGTGCCCGCCCCATCATCAAGGCGGACAACAGGGTCGCGACCAGCACCACCAGGGCGGCGCTGGCATAGGTGTCCGCGGTCAGCACCAGCGGCACCCGGTAAAGATCGGTCTGCATGCCCAGGGTGAGCAGCTGACACAGACCGGCCCCCAGCAGGAAGCCGAGCGGCATGGCCAGCACGGTCAGCAACAACAGCTCACCCAACAAAATAAAAGCAATTTCCGCCCGGGTAAAACCCAATACCCGCAAGGTCGCCAACTCCCGGGCGCGCTCGGCAAAGGCGATGCGTGCGTTGTTGTACACCACGGCAAAGGCGATCGATCCGGCCATAAACACACTGAAAAAGGTGAACACCAGCATACTGTCCGCCATCATATCGTCGAACGCGCGGATGGTGGTGTCCCGCTGGTTCACTCCCGCCACCCGGGGCATGGCCTCCAGGCGGCGATTGACCTCGTCCACCAGCTCCGGGTCCACCGCCAGAAAAGCGCCGCTCACCGTATCGCCCTCACCCAGCAGTCGGGCCAGGGTGTCCTGCCGCAGATAGGCGCCCACGCCGATAAATTCGGTGACCAAACCGGCCACGGGAATGGCAAGCTCCGGCTGCCGCCCTTCCTGCACCTTGACCTGCAGGGTGTCCCCCACTCCAATACCGAGCATGGTCGCCAGATGGTCGGTGAGCAACACCCCTTCGTAGGGAATGGCGATGGGCTGCAATTGATCATCGAGCACCTGCACCAGATGCCGGGGCTCGGAAAAACCCTGGACCCCACCCCGATAAGAACGATGTCCGTAGTGCAGAATCGCCGAGGCGCTGCGAAAACCCTCGACGTAACGAACACCGGGGAGCGCAGCCAGCTCGTGTAGAGCACCGCGCTGGGTGGGTTCAATAAAACTGACGGTCATATCCTGTTGCTGGGCAAGGCGAAACTGCACATCCATCATGTAATCGATGGAGCCCTTCTGAAACCCGGTCAGCATCATCATGCCCACCGCCAGGCTGATACCCAGAATCGACAGCCCCGCCTTGATCGGTTGTCGTTCCAGGTTGCGCAGGATGATTCGGGTCGGCTGACTTAGGCCTCGAATGCCCAACCGCTCGATCAGGGTGCGACGAAAATGGGTGGGCGGTTCCGGGCGCATGGCTTCCGCCGGAGGTAATCGAAACGCCCGGTACACCGCAGTCAAGGTACCCAGTGCCGTCGCGCCGCCGGCGATAACAATAGCGGTCAGCGCCACCGAGGCCCGCAGCCGGAACTCCAGCCAAGGGAAGCGGAAAAAGTCCTGATACAGACCGGCCAGGGCACTGGCCAGCCAGGTGCCCAACAATACCCCGAGAATTGAACCGATCAGAACAATCACCAGCACCAACATAAGGTAGTGTCCGGCCACGGTCAGGCTGTCGTAGCCGAAGGCTTTCAGCACCGCGATCTGCTCGCGCTGGGTGCGGATCAATCGGGCCGCCACCACGTTCAACAAAAACGCGGACACGCCAATAAAAATCAACGGCAGAAACACCGCCATGGCGGCAATCTGTTCCAGCTCCTGTTCAATAAAACGGTGTGACAGTTGATCGTCGCGACCATAGGCGCCGAGCCCGCCCCAGGGCTCAAGCAAACCATCCAGATGGTCGATGGTGGTCTGCGGGTTGGCCCCCGCGTATAGCGTCAGCGTAACGTTGTTGAAGGCCCCTTCCATATCAAAGGCGGATTCCAGGGCATCGCGATTCATCCAGAGAATGGCGTAGCGGGAAAAATCCGGAAACAGATCCCCCGGGCGAATCTGATAGATGTACTCCGGCGAGAGGGCAATGCCGCTGATCCACAGCGTCTGGTAGCGACCATTGATCACCACCGACAGGCGATCACCGGGCTGCAATTCATGCGCCTCGGCGAAGGCTTCGCTTAACAACACCTGATCGTTGCGGCTCGCTTCGGGCAACTGGCCGGTGCGCAGATGCAACTGATTGAGCTGGGGCTGGCGCCCGTCGGGAATGGATTGGGCGAGGCCGGTAACGGGCTGATCGAACCCGGGCACCTGCAGTTTCACCGGCGCCTGCACGCGGGTTTCCAGGGTGGCCACGCCGGGCACGGCGCGCAGACGATCGGCCAGGGATTCAGGCGCGCGCTTGAGATTGGCAAACACCTCGGAAAAGCGCTGGCTCTGATACACACTCTGCTGGCTGAGGCGAAGTGCATCCAGAGCGGTAAAGGACATCACGAACATGGCCACGCCGGTGGCAATCACCACCGCAATGGCAAGGCCCTGCCCTTTCAGGGTCCAGAGGTTGCGCAGCAGTTTGGTATTGAGAGCGCGCATGGCGGGTTACCAGTGCAACTGATCGGGATCAACGGGGTGCGGGTTTTCCGTGACTTCGCTCACCCGCCCGTCGCTCAGGCGAATCATCCGCTCGGCCATATCCGCAATCACTGCATTGTGGGTAATCACCGCGGTGGTGGTACCCAACTCCCGGTTGATCCGGCGCAGCACTTCCAGCACCTTGATACCGGTTTTTGAATCCAGTGCACCGGTGGGTTCATCGCACAACAACACTTCGGGATTTTTGGCGATGGCCCGGGCAATGGCCACCCGTTGCTGTTCACCACCGGACAGTTGAGCCGGGAAATGATCCAAGCGCTCTTCAAGTCCCACCAGCGCCAGGGCATCGGCCGGGTCCATGGGATGGCGGGCAATGTCGGTAACGATGGCGACATTCTCCCGCGCGGTCAGGCTGGGAATCAGATTGTAGAATTGAAAAACAAACCCGACATGGTGACGACGAAAGTCCGTCAGCACCCGCTCAGTCGCATGACTCAGGTCGGTATCCCGGTACCACACTTCCCCTTCGGTACCGCTGTCCAGCCCGCCGAGAATATTGAGCAAGGTGGACTTGCCACTGCCCGAGGCCCCGAGCAACACCACAAACTCCCCGGCGTACAGCTCCATATCCACGCCGCGCAGCGCGTGAATTTCCACCTCGCCCATGCGAAACACCCGGGTGAGGCCCCGGGTGCGGAAAACGCAAATGGGTGAATGGGTTGATGGCATCGGTGGCTAGGGCTCCACATCCCGAACCAGACGGACAAAGCCGAGGTCGCCGGCCTTATCCATCCGTATGGGTTGCTCGGAGTATAACCCACTTGCTCCGAAGTTGACCCCAAGCGCGTCCTCACTCTCGTAACCGCTGAACAGGAGTAGGCCCGACTGACTGGCACTCCAGTACCGGACCTCCCCCCAGCGCCGCAACGCTCCCTGCAGGCTCCTGCCCGGCGTGGCGGGAAACACTTCTGGATTGATCGCGGGTTCGGAACCGCAACTCTCATAAAGGCTTAACAGTTCGATGATGTTGGGCAGGCGCCAACCGTCGTGGTCATGAATCTGATTCAATGCCTGCTGCCAGGTAAACACCTCCGCCGAATCGCTGCACTGGCTACCATCCCAATGTTGGCCCACGGAACAGCGCTGCCACTGCAGATTCGTGGTGGTGTGGTGGACAACCGTCCCGCCCTCGATAATATCAAACGCGCTGGTTGGGGTGGTCGGGTTCATTGCCGTGTGGCGACAGTGATCGCGATCCAGTACATCCAGAGGCTCCGGACCGCGATGACCACTGACGGCATGCGCCCGCAAAGTTTCATCCGCCCGCAAAGGATACATTGTCTTATCACCCCCGTGATGAACGGCCGACAAGCCCCAGACATGTTCATCGGAATTCGCCACTGTATTAGCGGTCCACCAACCTGCGGGCTCTACATGCTCTACCTCTCTGTATTTAAATGTCTCGAGATCATCACCCGGCAAAGGATCAAAACTGGTGACGGAAAACCAGTCGCCCCAATCGGGAAGACGCCAGTCGTCCCGCCCACACAGAGTTTTCTCGTTCAACGCTTCCAGAAAGGCATGAGTATCACATGCCGAGCCTTCACAGTGCCCCCCATCGGGCACTCCGACAACGCCCCCGTTCACCGTATCGTCCGGACTGTACCAGCTGTAGAGGTTGTTGGCCCCGTGCAGCCCGGTCTCGGTTTTGACCTCCCACAGAAGGCCGGTCACGTTATCGCGTGTACAGAACCATTCTGTGGCATCATCCGGCAGCTCGTTGCCCTCGCTATCGATTTTCGTGAAATCGTACTTTTGCGGTTCATCATCGGCTTCTTCCTGATTATCCGTGTCGTTCAGGCGATCTCGCCCCACCTCGCCATCCTGAAGCGGAAATCCGGCCACGGGACACTCGTAGTCAAAGAGTTCATTGTCACCACAGGTTTCAATACCCGTATCGTTGAGATAACTGGTGGAAAAACCGGGAGGCGCAACGGGATCATCCGGGAAATTGTCCTCAGCGGGTAAATTGGCCGGGAAGTACAACGGATCAAGCGTGATTTCATGGAGGGCGCCGCTATCCAACTCCACGGTGACGGTAAACCGATGCACCAGTTCTTCGGTGGGCAGTTCGAGAAGCACGATGTTCCACAATCCGCTGAGCCCAGAGTTGATCGCTCTACCGTCCGGACCGATGTTGGGTGGATCAATCAGAAGATCATTGAGCACCGTACCCGCCGGATAATCTGCGTTGAAATCGCTATCGCTGGTCAACTCCAGCCGCACGGCTCGCTCGCCAAGCTCCGGAGGTTCACAAGAGGTGGCACGGGCGCGCTGAAACAGCGAGAACTCTGGCCAGAACCCTCTGGCACGAGATGCCTGGGAGTCGTCCGGCTCATTGAATTCGACACCGATGTAAATACTTATCAAGTGGCGCTCCGGTGCATCATCGGTGGCCGGAAGTACATTCTGCTGAATGTACGTCATCTCAAGGCCGGTGATGACCGCATCGCTCAAATCTGGCTGGCCACTGCAGTCAATGGGCGGGATTTCCGGCTCGTTATCCTCTTTTTCCTGGTTGAAGTCGTCAACGGCGTTTTGAACATTATTCTCTGAGCCGCCACAAGCCGCCAAAAGCAACACAGCGGTCAATACAAAAGGTAGGTTGATTCTCACGGGTTTTCTCTCCTCATCCATTGGATTTATTGTTCCTCCATGATAGCGCAATCAGGCAGGCACCGCCCGCCGGGTGACACTAGGTTACGCTTTTATAACAACTTTTTACCTTTAGCCAAACAACCACGCGAGCACGATGATCACCAGGGCAATCAGGCCGGCAATGCCTCCGAGCTTCATAAAGGCGACATTGCGCCGGCGCACGGCATCGAGCCGGGCGGTGGTTGAGGCAATGGTGGGCTCTTCGATGTTGGTGTTGGCGGGGTCGGCGCCGGCGTAGCGGGAGCCGCCGGGGGTGTCTTCATCACCGGGCAGCACGATCAGCAGTGCGCCGTCATCCGCGAAATCCCGGCGCCAGTGGTCGGCGGCTTTTTTGTCATCGACGGTTTTGAACTCGACCGGCGAACCGGTAAAGAAGGTTTCGCGCACTTTATCCGGGGACATCTCCAGTCGCTTGGCCAGGTTGCCGATCACTTCCTGGCGCTGAAAGCCTGTGACCAGGTCGCCGGTAAACATCAGTCGATACATCGCTCGCTCCTTTTACCTAATGTCGCGGTGTGTCCCTCATCTTTACATATCCCGGCGGCATCTGCACGGGCATCATCAGCGAAAGGTGCGGGCCAGAATCAGGCCACCCCACAACAGATTGCGGTCCCCGGGGCCCTGTTTGATCTCCGAGCTGTGGCCGCGCACGACGTAACTGATGCGATACCCCTCCGCGAAGGCCACGGTATAGCCCAGCCAGGCTTCGAGCATGACTGAGCGCAGTTCACTCCGCTCAAAGGTGACTTCACTGTCGCGAAACTGCCCCTGCAGAAACGCGTTGTAGGCACGGGCTTTAACCGACACTCCGCCCCAGAAGTAATGCTCATCGACCGAAATACCGCTGTTGGTGTAGGAGGATTTCTCGCCATAACTCACCAATTCCGGGTTAAATGACGACCAGGCGGTGTGATAGTCGCCGCCACGAACCGACAAACTCCAGCTCGCCTCGGTGAGGTAGCCCACGGACCCCTGAACGGTGCTTTTGATTTCCAGGTTGTCGAACAGCGTGGCGACATGGTGTTGCCGCGCCACGGTATAGCGGGC
>NZ_DGMV01000005.1:16911-17917 GCF_002388575.1 Marinimicrobium sp. UBA4509 | reverse complement strand
CCGCGCCACGGTATAGCGGGCCGTCAGTTCGCCGCCGTCGCTGATCTGATTGTCCCAGCCCCGGGCCGGCGTACTGCCGAGAATCGCATGGGATTCATTCTGCACATCCCCTACCAGATCCAGCCCGAGAACTCCCACGGTCAAGGTGCTTTTCCACGCCACCCGATTGCGGATATCCAGCCGCTCTCGGGAGTTCGCCAGGTATACCAGACCGGCATAGGGGCGATCGCCATACTGCGGTTGGACCACCTCGATCTCGCTGGGGGTAAACCCGAACAGCCCCGCTTCGCGGCTGTGCTTGCTGACCCCCACGGGGGAGAGATGCTCAAAGCCCAACGCCGAATCCAGCCAACCGAGCGGCGCGTCCAGAGAGAGCCAACCGTCTTTCGCGGACCGGCCGGTATAGGTGAAATTAAAACCATAGGTGTAATCCTGATCCTTGCCCCCCAGAGCGAGGTAATCATTATCAATGGCCAGCGCCCAGCTCGAACGCTCCGGCTCCGTATAGGGCAGCGATCGAATCGGCGCCGCAGGTCGTTTTTGATCCTCAATCAGCCAGGCCACCTGCAACGGTTCTTGGGCGCGAGTGCTCGGGACGGCCTCAGTCTCTAGCGTCTGCGCGCCAGCGGGCTCCGCCATCATCAACAGTGATACCACCATCCAGAGCGTTGCCGCCCCGAATAAAGTGACCGGTCGTCTTTTTTCTGTTCGTTCTTTTTTTGTTCGAGATTGCTCCGAATTCATTACCTTATTCCCCCAAGTTCAGATTCCAATCAACTATAGATGACCAGTCGTCTTCAAAAGCACACTCTTACACCTCGCAGCACTTATCAGCCCCGCCACCGACGGAGACCATTTTATGAAGCGCTGTAGAGGGTATTATTGTGGGTATAGAGACGAGTTCTGGTCGGCCAGCACGTCAGTTGGCGTTTACTTGTCCGACGACGATAGGCAAGAGCGCGAGAAAGGCATCCAGCGGCTCGCGGCATTTGGCGGCCTTCATCCG
>NZ_DGMV01000005.1:14302-16822 GCF_002388575.1 Marinimicrobium sp. UBA4509 | reverse complement strand
GGCGGCCTTCATCCGCATGACCGTGCCCTCCCAGGCATTGAACAGATACTCCGCCAGCACCGATGAGGGCTGCGGGCTGCTAAGGCTACCCTGCCGGCGGGCCTCTTCCAGCACCGCTTCGATCGCCTCGGTGTTATTGCGCAGTAGCTGGCGCACCTTCAGGCGAATGACCTCGCTGGAGTCCGACATCTCCTGGCACATGTTGCCGATAAAGCAGCCGCCGGTGACCCCGCTATCGCAGGCGCCGGTGTAGTCCCGGAAATACCGGGTCAGACGCTCCAGCGGCGGCAGACTGGTATCCTCCAGCAGCGCCCGGCTCTCCTGGTTGCGCGCCTCGGTGGCCCGCTCCAGTGCTTCCAGTGCAAAATCCTCCTTGCTTTTGAAGTAGGTATAAAAAGACCCTTTCGGCACCTCGGCGGCGTCGACAATGTCCTTGATACTGGTACCGTTGTAACCGTGGGTCGCCATGACACCCAGGCCAGCTTCCAGTAAGAGGTCTTTTTTTAACTCGCGCTTGCTCATGCCCATCAATATATGACCGGTCGTCTGGTTTTACAAGGGGATCGCTTATGGTTGTTTTCTATAAGCACCATAGGCCGGGGCATAATAGCCCGTTTTTCGTTCGTCAAAAACCCCAAAAAGGAGGCCGTCACTGGGCAGAGGTTCTGAGCCGCATGAGCGGCGGCAACTGGTACTGGGGTATCCAGTCAAGTTCGGGAAGTGGCGCCTCAAGCACAATCAGCCTCCGGTTCTCACCATGTATGGCCGCCAGCTCCTCGGCGAAATGACGCTGGAACAGTGCTTCCATGGAACCATCCTGCAATGCCCGCATCAGCCCCTGCTCCAGGCGAGCGGCCAGGGGACCCGCTTTGGCGCTGACATGAAACACCACCGGGAAGGGATAGTAGAGGTACAGATCCGGCACCAGCGCCAAGCCTCCGTTCGCCGGTTGGTGACTGGCCAACTCCCGACGCGCTTCGATGATGCCCAGAGACAGGTAGTCAAAGCGGCGTTGCTCCAGCATGGTGAACAGATTGCTGTAGCGGCCGGTGTCGTTTACCGGATAGCCATTGAGACGGAAAATGGCCACGTCCGGCCAGCGCTGTCCCTGCCCTACCGTCAATCGCTTCAGTTGATCCTCCGAGGTCACCTCGGCCATGGTTGGCAAGCTGTCCTCGCGGACGATCAATTGCCGGTAGCCCATCAGGCCGCCCAGAATCGGGATCGGGATGGAGATGATCTGCGCTTCCAGCGGCCCCTCTTTATCCCGCGCTGGTGCCGCGTAGACATTGATCGGGTACCCCGCGGCAAGTGCGCGACGCCCGCGCAGGGAGCCAAAATCCTCATCGTGGCGATTCAGATCATAGGCGGGGTAATCATCGGCAGTTTTTTCCAGGGCTAGCTGAAGCAGTTCGTACTCATAGCTGAGCCGCCCTTCGGTGCTGTCCCAGAACCGGACTTCCACGGCCGGGGCGTTTTCCCCAGTTGCACACCAGCCGGCATGGGTACCAATGCCGAAAACGAGAAACAACCACCATGCTTTGTGAAGAGTCTTAAGCATTATTATCATTCTGAACGCAAGGTTAGTCACGCAAACTTAACGGATTGACCCTGACGACACAAGCCCCTCTGCACTGGACTCAAAGTCGGGGCCGAACTACCAGAACTGGTATGTCAGGCTGACCTGCCCAAACTGCACCGAATAGCGAGGGCTTTGCTGGCCGCTGGCAAGCAGGTTGGCCACCGTATCCGGCGCCACCGTGTCGATGAAAAAGTCGGCACTCCGATAGCGCTCAACCCCATAACTCAGGCCCAGAGAGAGTGGCTCGGACCACTGGTATCGGGCGAACAGCTCCAGCCGGCTCAGGTGGGTTTTAAGGTCCGGAAAAGGCGCTGCATTGGCCCGAGTCTCCATTTCAATCACCCCTCGTCCGTAGGAGTAACCATAATCCAGGCCCACATCCAGCCCATTAAGCAGCGCTTCGCGCTCAATGCCGACCCCAAAGGTATCCAACTGATCTCGTTGGTGGCCGGTCCAGTCGGGCGTGGAAAAGTTATCGCTACCGGCCTGATCCGAGTCGATTCGTTGACGGGTCGCGAAGGCATAGAGTGACAGATTCTCTGTCGGCCGCACCGATACATCCAGGCTGTGAGACCGGTCGCGCGCCTCCGTCAAACCAATCCGGGTATTGAAATAATCGTCCTTGGCGTAATCCAGGGAAACGCTGAGCGTCATCCAGTCCCGTGGTAAGTAATTGACACTGGCGCGAACCTGATCACGATCGCGCTCGCCCAGATGATAGCGCCGCAACAGGGGGTTCTCCCCCGGTACGAGGTCGTCCAGAGGCCGATAGTGCTCGACAAAACGCCGGCGCTCCTGCCCGCCCTTGAGCCGAACATCGAGCGTCTGTGTCAAGGCGGCGCGGACTTCACCCCAGTAGTCGGTGGTACTGGTTTTTTCCGTTTCCTGAAAGCTGCGCTCCATGGTTTCCCGGGATAAACCCGCCGAGACGGTGGTTC
>NZ_DGMV01000005.1:13440-14225 GCF_002388575.1 Marinimicrobium sp. UBA4509 | reverse complement strand
ACCCGCCGAGACGGTGGTTCCATCCCCCGTCTTGAGATCGGCGCGCAGCTTGCCGCCGGCACGCTCAAAACTGTAGGGCCGATTGAACTGTGTGGGGGCTACCGCCAGATCCGAGCGCACCGGGGTAAACTCAGAGCGCGGGGTGCGGTTGTCGCGATCGTCATAATACAGTTCAGCCACCACACTCAACGCCAACCCAGGTTGGATCAGCGCACGCACCTGGCCATTGAGCGTATCGACCCGACCATCCAGGCTGAGAGCGGGCTGATTGACGTCGCCCACCCAGGGGTTGATGGTCGCCGGCAGAAAGGCTTCATCCTGCCGCAGGCGGCCCACGGCGAGTCTGCCCGAGGCTTGCAACAGGCGGCCCGGTTGCCAGCGACCGGACAGCGTCAGTTGATGAAAATCATTGCCCGGCTCTTGCGCCAGACGGCCGCGATCACCGCCTTCGACCAGGGCGCTGAAGGGGTTATCCCAGGTCACCGAATCGGCGTTATTGTCGAACTGCGAACCGTGATAGGCCGCCTGCAGGTACCAGCGGTCTTCCCGGTAGGAAAGCCGCGCATCCATCCGTTCGGTCACCCGATCAACTCCAATGGGCAACACGACGGCGGTATTCAGAAAACTGGCGCCCTGAAGCCTGGTGCCCTGCTGTTCGGTACGACGAAAATCAACGCCGTAATCCCAACGATCGTTGCGCCGGGCACCCGCGTTCAGCCCGTAAGTCTCGCGCTCCAACGTCGGGGAAAAACGCTTCAGGCTCGGGTCGAGCTGGCTCATCCCCT
>NZ_DGMV01000005.1:10770-13352 GCF_002388575.1 Marinimicrobium sp. UBA4509 | reverse complement strand
CGAGCTGGCTCATCCCCTGCGTTGTGGACGCTCGCTCCCAGTTGGCGGGCAGGGTCAACACCTGGGTGCCGACACCGAGAAAAGGGGTCTGCGCCTGCTCCGCCACAAAGTGGGGAATCTGCTGGTATTCAAACCCGATGTCATAGCGTCCCTGCTCACCGTACAGAAGCCGCACTTGACGTGAGTCGAGCCCCAGGTTTTTGGCCTGTGCCTCGGCATAGGTGCCCTGCTCATTGCGCGTCCTGACTTCCAGCTCACCCAACCAATAAGGGCCGCTTTCATCCAGTCCGGTGTAATCACCAAACTTGGCGGAACTCTCGGACACATGCCCCACCCCGGCGGTGACACGCCCCTCCCGCTGGCTCTGCTCCGGGCACAGGCTACAGGCCCACTCGGCGGTGTCCGCAGACGGCCAATAGCCTTGAGCAAGACTGTTCTGACTGCCGAGACCCACAGCCACCATAAGGCAGCCCGTCATCCAGACATGCGCGGGGCGGTGGCGAAGACAGACGGTTTCCATCAGTAACCTCCCGCTAACGACTCAGGTTACGGCCCGAGGGATGATTGGAGCCATGCACCTGCGAATGGCAATTGGTGCAGCTACCGCCCAGCAAAGCGGCGGACGGACGACCGTCCGGCAAGCGTTCCCCCGTTTGGGCAATACTGGGGTGGCCGGCCCGCGAGTGACACTCCTGACACAACAAAGGTGCCCGGCGGCGCAACAGCGAGTCGTGATTGGAGCCGTGAGGGACATGGCAGGAGGCACAATCTTCGGCCGCTGGCGCATGCTCCCAAAGAAAAGGCCCGCGTTTTTCCGCATGACACTCTAAACAGGTTTCATTCAGTGTCCCACGCACCAGCATGGCGTCGTTCAGCGTACCGTGCGGCTGATGACATTCAGTGCAGGCCATCTGCCCCTGACGCATCGGGTGGGTCGAGGCCTGGAGGCTCTGCGCCCGCTCCCGGGTGTGACAGTCAAAACACACACCCGCCTGCTCCTGCCGGTTCATGACCGGGTCGTGCGGTGAGTGTACCGAGTGACAGCTCGTGCAGGTGAGCCCCTGACGCTCGTGCACACTGCCCTGCCAATGGTTGCGCTCCTGTGACTGATGACAGCTCAGGCAAATGGCCACCTCCTGTTCGCGGCTGGCGCGTCCCTGATGAGCAAACGCCAAAGGAGCGGGCCGCTCCTGCCCTGGACGCAGCCTGCCCGCATGGTCGCCTCCCGGGCCGTGACAGCTCTCGCACTGCTGTTGCGCAAACGGCGTTCCCGGATCGCTGGCCACCGCATGGGGCGTACTGAAGATACCCTCGACAGTGTCGCCACTATGACAACGCAGGCAGGTATCCGCCCCCTGATCGGAAAACGCCGGCAGCGCTTCATGAACATCAGTCTGGGCCAGGGCCCCGCCTGTCAGCAGGGCCACCAAGACAACCAGAGCAGTCGTTGCTTTAGCGTAAACCATGGACACGTTCTACATCGGCAATTTGGCCGGGGCCGTGGCACACCGAACAGGTCTCGGTCACTGCGGCATCCAGCACCTCCTGAGTCTGATCGAACACACCCCCGTTGAGAATCATATGGGTCTGCGCCAGGTCATTCGTGTGGCAGGAGCCACAGGCGGCGCTCGCCTCCGATACTTTCAGGTGCACGGATGGGTCGGCGGGATTCCCCTCGGTCAGCACAGTGGTGCCCAGCACAGTGGCCGGCAGTGGTAACTGATAACCATCGTCCGTGTGGCAGGCCAGGCAATCACCCGCGCTGCGTGGGTAGCGCACCTCGCTGAAGTCGTAGCCCGTATTGCCAAAGCCATACGCCACATAGGGCTCATCCCGAACTTCAGAACCGTGAATGGCATGAATCATATACTTGAAGTGCACCGACTGTTCGGGTAAGCCATCCAGCATGGAAATACCTTCAACCACGGTATCCCCCGCGCGTCGGGCCAGGTCTGTGGTATTGGGGTTGTGGCAAATTGCACAGAGCTGCACTTCATCGGTTCGCTGGCCGCCATGAAAGGCCAACGCATCATTACGACTGTGGCACGTCTGGCACTTTTGCGTTTCCACCACCTGACGGCGCGGAACCGGTTCGGAGTCGGTAATGGCAAAGTACTTCACCGCCCCGGTAATCGGAATCTGGAAGCCCTCGTCCGGATCAACGGCCCGACCTTCCATACCCACCACACCGGAACCGGTGGCATCTCCGGGCAAGGCGCCGGTTGCCGAAATGGTAAAAGTACCATCGTTATTGTCCGTCGCATTCTGATTCACATTGGCCACCGACAATCCTGCCGCCGGTCCATGCACATAATCCCGGGTATCCCAGCCGATACGGATCGACAGACTCGCACCCGGGCCAAACAGAGGATCTTCCAGAATATCGTAGGGCGCGTCATCGTTGGTGGGGTCGGTAACCGAGAAGGTCACGGTCGGGGTTTCATTCTGGCCGGTGGCAATCACCTCCAGCAGGTTAAAGTGAAACTGCTGCGCCGCTACCTGCCCCGGTATGGCATGGCTCGCCAGCACATCCCCCGCAAACCCGCCCGGCTTATGGCAGATGGTGCACTCACTGTTGTTCG
>NZ_DGMV01000005.1:7644-10700 GCF_002388575.1 Marinimicrobium sp. UBA4509 | reverse complement strand
TGGTGCACTCACTGTTGTTCGTGGCCGGATGGCCCACACCCGCCACAAAATCAATATCGTCATGGCAGGAACCGCAGGCTTCCATACTGGGTTTTTCGACTATTTGGAGCGCCTGTGGGGTGGCCTCATCGTCCGGATCATGACAGGTCAGGCAGTTGCGTGGATCCTGAGGATGAACCACATCGGAAAAATCGCTGGGCGAGTTACGAAACCCCCAGAGAATGTAGTCTTCGCCACTCTGAACGCTGGGCAGCCGCTCCCCCATATGGATCTTATGAATCATCTCGCGAAAATCCAGGGAGTGGCCACTCTGGGCATCAACGCTTCCCGGGTTGTGGCAGGTCACGCAGTAATCGACATCGACCCGACCGCCACCGTGCAGTGCCAGGTCATTCCCGTGACAGCTGCTGCAGGATTCCTGGGAAACAATTTTACGATGATCAATATCCTGTTCCGGGGTCAGACCGGTCGAGGGCTGAAAGGTATACACCGCATTGGCCGCGGGTAGGGATTCACCCCGAAAACTACCGCCCACCTGCAGGCCCACCCGGTGGGTCAACTCCGGCTCGTACTCGACCACCAGCGGCGCACTCACGGCATTGAGATCAAGGCCAAAGGTATAGTGGTAGCTGCCATCACCATTACTGACCAACGCCCCCTCGCTGCTACTTTCGGTGGTGGCCTGAATGACCGTCTCGGTGCCGGGCCAGGGACCCTCCCCCGGGACTTCCTCGCGGTTAATGTAACTTTGCCAGGCGCTGCTGTTACCCTCGGTGCCCGGCACCAGTTTGGCAACCGTAAAGTCGAGCTGTTCCAGATAGGAAAAAGGATAGCCGTCCTGGTCAAGCACCAGGAAGTCGACCACGACCGAGTCCTCAATGCTGACCTCGGTAATATCAACCTTCAGGGCCGTGGGGACTGGGCCCGCGCCACCGCCCGGTGGCCCGGGTTCACCCGGAGGCCCCGATGGCCCGGGAGCGCCAGCCGTCCCCGTCGGGCCGGAGTCGCCGTCACACCCGAGCAAACCAAGCAGCAACAAAGCGCCAACCATCACACTCCAAAAGCGGGCGCGCCGAGATGGGTCCGAATTCATGATCCTTCCCCCGTGTTGATCCTAATGGAACCCTGGTGAAACTCAACAACAGGCTGACCAGCGCTCACTGAAACCGCGTACCCCTGCACCGCGTATCCCTACACAATGTACCCTCTGCCCCTCCCGTTTATTGACACAGATCAACCCATAATCCGATTCTGCAAAGAACGCCGCAAATATCCGATGACGCCCGCCGGTTTGTGTTATTCGTTAAAGAGCACACCTAACTATCCCGCACTGTCCTGAACGACCAAGGATTCATTCATGGGAGGTCTTCATGCACACATCACATTCTGCCCTACGCGAACCCGTCCGCGTTGTATTCTGGCTGCTGGCGACGCTGCTATGGGCAAGCGTAAGTTCAGTGTGGGCCGAAGCGCCTACCGAAGCCGAAGCCTGCGCCAGTTGTCATGGCGAAAAGGGTATAAGCCAGGATGGTGATATTCCCATCATTGCCGGTGCCTCGAATTTCTTTCTGGAAAACCAGCTCTTTCTGTTTCGGGATAAAGGTCGCCCCTGTGCGGGCGAATTGTTCAGTCAACGGGCGGAGTCGCCCCCTAAACCTGACCACTGCGCCCTGGCGGCCGACTGGTCCGATGACGACATAGCAAAAATCGCTGGTTACTTTTCCGCGCTACCTCATCAAAGTGCCGAACAGTCTTTCGATACCGAATTGGCGCAAATCGGAAAAGCCATCCATGAACGCAGTTGCGATCGCTGCCACGCCGAAGGAGGCAGCCTGGCCTTGGACGACGCTGGCATACTCGCTGGCCAGTGGCGGCCCTATCTGATTCGCACCCTGGAAAGCTTTCGTGCGGGGGAGCGCTGGCAGGAAGAAAAAATGGCCGACGCAACGGCCAAACTTCCGGATGACGACATCAAAGCACTGGCCGAGTACTACGTCAGTGTGGGCCAATAGCGGGGAGTCACACCATGAGCGATAACGACGAACCTCCACCGCCAACCGAGCAGAGCAAACGCAGACGGTTTGGCCGCTGGCTATGGGCCCGACCCCGACGCTGGTTTCTGTTCGGAATTCCCGCCGGAGGATTTCTGGCGTTTGTGATCGGCATCGGTTTTTGGATCAGTTTTGACACCACCGTCAAAGCCACCAACACCCTGGAGTTCTGTACTTCCTGCCACAGCATGCAACAGTTCGTGTTTACGGAGTACCAGAACAGCAGCCATTACAATAACCGCAGCGGGGTTAGGGTCGTCTGTGCAGATTGCCATGTGCCCAACGCTTTCTTCCCAAAGATGGCCGCCAAAATGAAAGCGACCGTGGTCGAACTACCCTCGCACTTTATGGGCCGCATTGACACCGAGGAGGAGTTTAACGCGCACAAACCCGCCATGGCCGAACGCGTTTGGGCACGCATGCGGGCAACGGATTCACGCGAATGCCGGAGCTGCCACAGCTACGATGCCATGGCCGAGACGCTGCAGAACCGACAGGCGGTACGCCGTCACTCGCTGGAGTATCGAGAAGCCACCGGTCGCACCTGCATCGACTGCCACCAGGGAATTGCCCACAGCCTGCCGTAAAAATCAAAGGGGTCAGAGTCGTTTGATCCAAAGAATCAAACGACTCTGACCCCTTTGATTTTTACCGTGCGAAAACCACCGTCTTGCTGCCATTGAGCAGCACCCGGTGCTCGGCGTGCCAGCGCACCGCGCGATTGAGCACCACGGCCTCGATGTCCCGGCCGATTTCCGCCATTTCCTCGGGCAGGTTCACGTGGGAGACGCGTTCGACGGACTGCTCGATGATCGGGCCTTCATCCAGATCGGCGGTCACGAAGTGGGCGGTGGCGCCGATCAGCTTGACCCCGCGCTCGTAGGCCTGGTGGTAAGGCTTGGCGCCCTTGAAGCCGGGCAGGAAGGAATGGTGAATATTGATGGCCTTGCCGTTGAGTTTGCGGCACAGGTCATCGGAGAGAATCTGCATGTAGCGGGCCAGCAC
>NZ_DGMV01000005.1:0-7531 GCF_002388575.1 Marinimicrobium sp. UBA4509 | reverse complement strand
ATCTGCATGTAGCGGGCCAGCACCAGGCACTCGACCTCATGCGCCTCGATCAGGGACCAGATCTGCGCTTCCTGCTCGGCCTTGGTATCGGGGGTAACCGGCAAGTAGTGGAACGGCAGCTCGTACCATTCGGTCAGGTCCCGCATCACTTCATGGTTGGACACCACCCCGACGATATCGATGGGCAGGGAGCCGTTTTTCCAGTTGTTGAGCAGGCTGTTCAGGCAGTGGCCCCACTGGGACACCGCAATCAGCACCTTGGGCTTGCAGTCCACATCGTAAATCGCCCAGTCCATGCCGTACTTCTCGCCCACCGGCCGGAACAGCTCGCGGATCGCGGGCAGCTCATAGCCCTGGGGGCACTCGAACACGGTGCGCATAAAGAAGCGCCGCTGGGTCACATCCTCAAACTGGGAGGACTCGCGGATATTGAAGCCGCGTTGGGCGAACAGACTGGCCACCGCCGCCACAAGGCCCTGGGCATCCTGACAACTGAAGGTAAGTACTACTTCCCGCACACCGGCCATGGAACAATTCCTGATATCGAATAGAGAATGAACAATAGATGAAAGGCTGCAAGACTACTGGATTGCGGACAAGGGGCTCAAGTGCTTTATGGCGCGACCGGGGTGGTACCGGCCAGAGGCAACACAAACACCAGCACAATCGGTAGCACCACAAACGCCAGCAGCGTGGACATCAGTACCATGGCGGCCACTTCCTGAGGGGCCCGGTCATAGCGCAGGGCCAGCAGGTAATTGAAGATGGCGACCGGCATGGCGCCCTGGAGCACCGCGACCCCGAGCGCCTCACCCTCCAGCCCGATCAGCCGCGCGGCCAGATAGGCGAGCGCCAGACCGCCCAACACCCGCAAGGTACTGAAGGCCAGACTGAGCCGCCAGGCCACCAGTTTCAGGCGCGCGAGGGAAACCCCAAGGGTCAGAATCATCAGCGGTATGGCAAAGCCCCCCATCAGGTCCACCGTATTGGCCAGCCACAGCGGCAGCGTGGTATCGGTCAGCAACAGCGCCACCGCCAGCACCATGGCGTAGAGCACCGGCTGGCGCCCCAGTGCCTTGAGCCGTGCGCCCAGCCCCTCGGCGCGGGACACCATCATGATGCCCACGGTAAAGGTACTGAGGGTCATCACCATAAACGCGGCCAGCGCCAGGGCCAGCCCGGTATCGCCAAAGGCGAACAGGCACAGCGGCAGACCCAGGTTGCCGTTGTTGGGGAACATCAGAGAGGGAATATAGTGGACCGGCGGCAGCTTCAGCCAGCGGGTCAGCAGGTAACCAATCACGCCCATGCTCAGAATCACCACCGCCGCCGCCAAGGCCACGCCGCCCATGATGCTCGGCTCCACCTCGACCCGCGCCATGACCGAGACAATCAGGCAGGGGGTGGCGATGTTCATCACCGCGCGGGAGACAAACTCGGATGGGTAGTCGGCACCGGAGC
The DNA here is from genome assembly GCF_002388575.1 of Marinimicrobium sp. UBA4509. Lineage (NCBI taxonomy): Bacteria > Pseudomonadati > Pseudomonadota > Gammaproteobacteria > Cellvibrionales > Cellvibrionaceae > Marinimicrobium > Marinimicrobium sp. UBA4509. The sequence continues at coordinate 6,070 of NZ_DGMV01000005.1, read as the reverse complement.
GCACCCAGCCGTAGCCGATAGCGGTTCCGATAAACAGCGGGGCCATAATGGCCGCTAATTCCGCGAACATGTCGCTCCTAATGTCGCGTGGTGGTCAGGACGGTCAACCCCCATTGTACCGGAATGCGAGCGACACACTAGCGCAAAAAGGCCGCTATGTTATTTTTGGCGATAACAGCCAAAGCCGGTAGAATAAAAAAATCTATTCAGCCCACATTGGCCAACTTTACACCACTTTCAGGGTCCCCCTCCCTGAGGACGCGGCCCGCAGGATAGTGATCACTGACATGACGATTTACACACATTTTATCCACAGGCCATCCCCGTTTTTGTCCGCTTGCATTCCCGCCCAAAGCGCATTATCTTGTAGCGCATTCACCCGGTACCCCTATATATAGGGTTTTTCGATACCCCGCCCCAACGCTTCACGCTGTGCGCGGTACCGGGTTATCCAGTTTCACCAAACACCCGTCACCTGCCCAGGGTGACCGCTTACAGTCACGGAATTCAGATCGCTCGCGGAGACGTCCATGCACACAGAAACCGACTCACAGAACACCACCACCGGCTCCCAGCCCCACACGGAAGGCTCATCGCAGCAGCGCAGTGCCTCCAACCTCTCGGCCACCGCGCCTGGCCAGGTTCGGGTCATCAAGCGCAACGGCACCGTGGTCCCCTACGACCCCAGCAAAATCGCTGTCGCCATGACCAAGGCCTTCCTGGCCGTGGAAGGTGGTACCGCCGCCGCCTCGCGCCGGGTGCGCGAGACCGTGGAAAACCTGACCGGTCAGATCACCGCCACCTTCAAGCGGCGCATGCCCTCCGGCGGCACCATTCATATTGAAGAGGTGCAGGATCAGGTCGAGCTGGTGCTGATGCGCTCCGGCGAGCACAAAATCGCCCGGGACTACGTTCTCTACCGCGAAGAGCACGCCCGCCTGCGGGCCGAGAAGCAGCCGGCCGCCAGCGCCGACACCCAGGCCGAAGACCCGGAATACCCCACCATCGAAGTCACCCTGGACGACGGCAGCAAAGCCCCGCTGGACACCCAGCGCCTGCGCACCATCGTGCGTGAAGCCTGCGCCGGCCTGACTGACGTGAGCGAAAAGGCCATTCTCGATGAGGCTATGCGCAACCTCTATAACGGCGTGAGCCTGCGCGATGTGAACACCTCCCTGGTGATCACCGCCCGCACCCTGGTGGAAAAAGAGCCCAACTACACCTACGCCACCGCCCGCCTGCTGCTCGACAAGCTGCGCGCCGAGGCGCTGAGCTTCCTGGGTGTGGCCGACTTCGCCACCCAGGCGGAAATGGAAACCTACTACGCCCAGGCCCTGCCCGCCTATATTCAGAAAGGCGTCGAGCTGGAGCTGCTGGCCCCGGAGCTGCTGAGCTTCGACCTGGAAAAGCTGGGCAAGGCGATCATCGCCGAGCGCGACCTGCAGTTCACCTACCTGGGCCTGCAGACCCTGTATGACCGCTATTTCATTCACAGCAACGATGTGCGCATCGAGCTGCCCCAGGTGTTCTTCATGCGCGTGGCCATGGGCCTGGCCGTGGAAGAAGACAACCGCGAAGAGCGCGCCATCGAGTTCTACAAGCTGCTCAGCTCCTTCGACTACATGAGCTCCACCCCGACCCTGTTCAACGCCGGCACCCTGCGCCCGCAGCTGTCCTCCTGCTACCTGACCACGGTACCGGACGACTTGCACGGCATTTACGGCGCGATTCAGGACAACGCCATGCTGAGCAAATTCGCCGGCGGTCTGGGTAACGACTGGACTCCCGTACGCTCTCTGGGCGCCTACATCAAAGGCACCAACGGCCGTTCCCAGGGCGTGGTGCCCTTCCTGAAAGTCGCCAACGACACCGCCGTGGCGGTGAACCAGGGCGGCAAGCGCAAAGGCGCCGTCTGTGCCTACCTGGAAACCTGGCACCTGGACATCGAAGAGTTCGTCGAGCTGCGTAAAAACACCGGTGACGACCGTCGCCGCACCCACGACATGAACACCGCCAACTGGGTACCGGACCTGTTCATGAAGCGCGTGTTCGACGACGGCGAGTGGACCCTCTTCTCCCCGAACGACGTACCGGACCTGCACGACCTGTACGGCAAAGCCTTCGAGGAGCGCTACAACGAATACGAGCGCATGTGCGAAACCGGCGAGATGCGCCTGTACAAAAAAGTACGCGCGCTGGACCTGTGGCGCAAGATGCTGGGCATGCTGTTTGAAACCGGTCACCCCTGGATCACCTTCAAGGACGCCTGCAACCTGCGCAGCCCGCAGCAGCACGTGGGCGTGGTGCACTCGTCCAACCTGTGCACCGAGATCACCCTGAACACCAAGGCCAATGAAGAAATCGCCGTGTGCAACCTGGGTTCCGTGAACCTGGCCCAGCACATCGTCGACGGCAAGCTCGACCATGACAAACTGGCGAAAACCGTCAAAACCGCCATTCGCATGCTCGATAACGTCATCGACATCAACTACTACTCCGTGGACAGCGCGCGCAACTCCAACCTGCGCCACCGCCCGATCGGCCTGGGCCTGATGGGCTTCCAGGACGCCCTGTACCGTCAGCGCCTGGCCTACGGCTCGGACGAAGCGGTGCAGTTTGCCGACCTGTCCATGGAAGCGATCAGCTACCACGCGATCAAGGCCTCCTGCGAGCTGGCCAAAGAACGCGGCCGCTACGCCACCTTCGAAGGCTCACTGTGGAGCCAGGGCATCATGCCCATCGACTCCATCCAGAAGCTGGCCGAAGAGCGCGGCGAGAAGTACATCGAAATGGACCTGAGCCAGACCCTGGACTGGGACAGCCTGCGCGAGGAAGTGAAGGCCAACGGCATGCGTAACTCCAACGTCATGGCCATCGCCCCGACCGCCACCATCGCCAACATCACCGGCGTGAGCCAGTCCATCGAACCCACGTATCAGAACCTGTACGTGAAATCGAACCTGTCCGGCGAATTCACCGTGGTGAACCCCTACCTGGTGCACGACCTGAAAGCGCGCGGCCTGTGGGACAACGTGATGGTCAACGACCTGAAATACTACGAAGGCACCGTACAGCCCATCGACCGTGTACCGGACGACCTGAAAGCGCTGTACGCCACCGCCTTTGAAGTGGAACCCAAGTGGATCGTGGACGCCGCCAGCCGCCGCCAGAAGTGGATCGACCAGGCCCAGAGCCTGAACCTCTACATCGCCGGCGCCAACGGCAAAAAGCTGGACATCACCTACCGCATGGCATGGTTCCGTGGCCTGAAAACCACCTACTACCTGCGTGCCCTGGCCGCCAGCACCACCGAAAAATCCACCATCACCACCGGCACGCACAACGCCGTGTCCTCCAGTGGCGGCGGCGTAGCAGCCGCCAGCGCCGCAGGTGCCAGTGCAGCAGCCCCCGCCACCAATGGCGAAGCCGCACCAGTACCCAAGGCCTGCTCCCTGGACGACCCAGACTGCGAAGCCTGCCAGTAACGGCAATGACCGACGCAGGGTTTGGGACCGACCGATACTCGCTCCCAAACCCCGCGTAGGGCGGATAAGGCCAAAGGCCGCATCCGCCGTAACCCAAACTCAACGCGCCACCAAACCGTGACGCAAAACCAAACAACAGAGGAAAGCGCCATGCTAAGTTGGGACGATTTCGACGCCGCCGAAGAAACCCCGCAGAAAGCCAAACCGGCCCCGCAACCCGCGCGCGCCCCGGAACCCGAGCCCAAGGTCCAGGAACCGGCCGCCAGCTACGACAGCGCCCCCGCCCAGGCCGCGGCCGCCGCCGAAGCCACCCAGAGCAACGGCAACGTCTCCGACGCCGTCGCCGAGGCTCGCGAATCCCTCGAACACCTCGACGTCGCCCCCGGCCTCGAAGAACTCGAAATGGGCGCCTCGCGCATCGAAGTTGACGACAAAATGATGATCAACTGCCGCGCCGACCTCAACCAGCTCGTACCCTTCAAATACGACTGGGCTTGGCAGAAATACCTGGACGGCTGCGCCAACCACTGGATGCCCCAGGAAGTGAACATGACCGCGGACATTTCCCTGTGGAAAAGCCGCGACGGCCTGACCGACGACGAGCGTCGCATCATCATGCGCAGCCTGGGCTACTTTTCCACTGCCGACTCCCTGGTCGCCAACAACCTGGTGCTGGCCATCTACCGCCTGATCACCAACCCGGAGTGCCGCCAGTACATCCTGCGTCAGGCGTTTGAAGAAGCCATTCACACCCACGCCTACCAGTACTGCATCGAATCCCTGGGCATGGACGAAGCGGAAGTGTTCAACATGTACCGCGAGCTGCCCTCCGTGGCCGCCAAGGCCGCCTGGAGCCTCAAGCACACCCAGACCCTGGGCGACCCCACCTTCAACACCGGCACCCCGGAAGCCGACCAGGAACTGCTGCGCAACCTGGTGGCCTTCTACGCCGTCACCGAAGGCATCTTCTTCTACTGCGGCTTCAGCCAGATCCTGTCCATGGGCCGCCGCAACAAGATGACCGGCGTGGCCGAGCAGTTCCAGTACATCCTGCGCGATGAGTCCATGCACCTGAACTTCGGCATCGACGTCATCAACCAGATCAAACTGGAAAACCCGCACCTCTGGACCCCGGAATTCCAGAAGGAAGTTACCCAGATGATCCTGGAAGGCACCGAACTGGAAATCGCCTACGCCCGCGACACCATGCCCCGCGGCGTACTCGGCATGAACGCCGGCATGATGGAAGAGTACCTGCACTTCATCGCCAACCGCCGCCTCGCGCAGCTCGGCCTGAAAGAGCAGTACCCCGGCGCCCAGAACCCCTTCCCCTGGATGAGCGAGATCATGGACCTGCGTAAGGAGAAGAACTTCTTTGAGACGCGCGTGATTGAGTATCAGACCGGTGGTGCGTTGAGCTGGGATTAAATCCCGTTCAGCTCCAAGAACCAACCCCGAAATACCGGCCAGGGAGGGCCACCCCAGCATGAACATGAACCACAACAGTGGCGCCCTCCCCGAGTGAGCCTCCCGCTCGCAGTACTCCCAGCATTGGACGCCCCTCGCGATACAGGCAGAGGATAGGTAACAGGAAAATTACGGCTATGGATTACGCACACCTTGTTGAACACCCAGACCAGACTCAGGAAAGAAACAGAACAACCAGCGGATTACCAATGTTAAGAGCAGAAGTCTTAACATTTTCCGGGGATATACGTTACATCGACGCATTTAAACACGTCGATGTAACGTGATTAATTGCGTCGCTTCGACGTTGAATACGCTGCTATGTTTTAAATAGATGGAGTCGGTATGAGCTATAAAACCACCGTGTTTAACGTGATGATCGCGTCACCGGGGGATGTTGCTTCAGAACGATCTATCGTTCGCGAGGTTATTGCAGAATGGAATGCTGTGCATTCTGCGGCTCGCGGGATAGTTATGCTCCCGACTGGCTGGGAGTCGCACTCTTCTCCAGAAATGGGAAATACACCTCAATCAATAATTAATGACCAGATTCTTGATAAAGGTGACCTTCTAGTTGGCGTATTCTGGACTCGCATCGGCACGCAAACCGAAGACTATGCTAGCGGAACTGTGGAGGAAATAGAGCGGCACATATCATCTGGCAAGCCTGCAATGTTGTACTTCTCAGATCAGCCAGCGCGACTTGATAGTGTTGATGACAAGCAATACCAAGAATTGAAGAGGTTTAAAGCTTCCTGTAAAGATCGAGGGCTTTACGAGGTGTATGACAGCCACTCTCAATTCAAGGAAAATTTCTATCGGCACCTGCAGTTGAAGCTGAATGAGCATCAAATGTTTACTTCTATAGATGGCGCAGAGTTGGTAGGTCCGATTTCTCTATCTCCGGATTCTCGGATTCCTGAGCTATCAGAAGAAGCTAAGACCCTGCTTAAAGAGGCAAGCTTAGACGACAATGGAACGATCATGCACCTCCGTCACATGGGTGGTACAGATCTGCAAACGAACGGTAAAAACCTGATTGACGACCAGAGCAGGAGGGTTGTTGCTAAATGGGAGTCTGCACTCCGGTTATTGCTTAAGGAAACTCTGATTAATCG
>NZ_DGMV01000013.1:0-12820 GCF_002388575.1 Marinimicrobium sp. UBA4509 | reverse complement strand
ACCGGTCGCAGGCGGCCGGTCGTGAGCCAGGCCTCAATCACAGCCAGTAACCAAGCGCCAACCAGCAAGGTGAGCAACACTAAGGCGACAGTCATGAGGTCACCTCCCAGGGCGAGAGATCCAGTGACCCGACCGCCACCAGGGCATCGCCCAGCTCCTGGCCCTCGACCAAATCGGCGACCAAGCCGATATGTTGGCTGCAGGCGCTATCCAGCTCGACCGATACCACCTGCCCTCGCTCCTGCGTTAGTCGCAATGTGGCGCGGCCACGCGGCGTTTCCACGGTCGCCTCTCCCGTTCCGGAAGGGTTGTCGATGGCGCGCAGCTTGGGGAGCTCAGGGTCTCCGGCCACCTCCACGAGGTCGAGACTGGTCATGATCTCAACATGCCGCTGCCGGAGACGCGCCCAGGCGTCCCCGGCGCTCTCAGCGCGCATTTCGAAACCCAGCTCGCGATACATTGCATCCGCCTGGCGGGCGTCTTCGGTTCGGCCGGAGGCGCGGGCCACCGTGCCTCGTAGATCCTGGGAGCCGTGGGGCAAAGCTCCGATGCCTTTCAAGCGCGCTTTGAGGAGGGGCGTATGCTCGAGCCGTGCAATGAGCGACTGCAGCGCCGGTCGCAGGGCGACAAGCTGCTCCCGGTCGGCGCGCTGGGTTTCCAATTGCAAAGCCGCCGCACGACGCGTTAACCAGACAAAGCTGAGCTGGCGCCCCAACTGAGCCAGCCAGCCCAGGTGGCTGGCGATGCGCTCGCGCTCAAGAGCGGCCGCCCGGCCCCGCTCGACGGCCGGATCTGGCTCCAGACCGGCCGCCTGCTCGATAGCGCGACAGGCCAAGAGGCGATAACTTACCGGTGCCAACGGCATAGCCGCCGCCAGGCGCTCGATGAAGGTTTCGACCGCCACCTCTTCAGATGACGTGTTCATAGCTACCAGAGATGTTGCTTGGCCCTCGGTCACCCCATCGCCGTCGAGCGTCAAGGTTAGCTTCAATCCGCCCGGCAAACCGGGAAAGCAGGGGCCGAAGGGCACCTCAAGCCAGTCCATTGCCAAACCATCGGCACTGCGGGGCAGGTCTTTGGTAACCTCGACCATGGACATGAATCCGGAACTGTCGTGGTCGTGGTCGTGGTCGTGGTCGTGGTCGTGGTCGTGGTCAGAATGATCATGCCCGTCATGGTCGTGCCCGGAATGGTCATGGTGGTGCTCGTGATCGTGCTCCGACACATCTTCCTTCACGCTCTCGTCTTCTCCGGGCTTATGCGGTTCTAGATCCATGCCGCATTTGGGGCACCTGCCCGGCTCGCTTCTGACTACTTCTGGATGCATGGGACAGATATATTCAGTGCCGGATTGTTCTTGAGCCGGGCCCTGTTGGTGACCGTGATCCTGGCCCTGATGATCCTCATGCTCATGGCAATGAGCATGCTCGTGATCGTCGTCGCCCTGATGCTGTTCGTGGTCATGAGCGTGTTTATGATTCTGGTGATGGCCGTGATGGCGCTCATGACTCTGTCCATGATCATTGTGGTGAGCATGGTGATGATCGTGTTCCTCGCTCTCATGCTTATGATCATGATGATGTTCGTGGTGCTCGTGGCCGCGGTTCTCGTCGTGTTCCCCGGCATCAGAGTCGCCGCCGGCTTCGCGCGCCACCAAATCCATGCCGCATTTGGGACAGCTACCTGGTTCGTCTTCCACCACTTCTGGGTGCATGGGGCAGACGTATTCGGTTTTGGTTTGCAGGATTGATGAGTCAAAATCGTCGGGCGAGGCGGCGAAGGCGCCTTCGGCCAGCAACCGCTGCAGCCGAGTGGCCGACTCCGTCAGTTCGGTTTGTGAGAGACCCGCGGAAACGTCAAATTGAGGTAAAGACGAAGGTGCTGACCCACCGAGCATTAGAATAGCTCGCGGCCGAGGCATCTGGGCATAAAGCACTGCTGTGGCCTCGTACAACTTCTGAGATAGCTCACCGATAATCAGAAGCACAGTGGCGTCGCGCGGCGTGGCGGCGATGCGCATGCCTGCGGCCGCCAGGTCCAGCCCATGCGCCAGAGCCACTTCTGGCCCAGGGACTACCAGGCAGCTCAAATTGCGCGCCAGAGCCTGCCCAACCCACCTTCGCAGGATAGATGGACGCCCTTTGCGTGCGCCGGCAAGTGTCGTTGCGGCCTCAGACATCACTGCCGCCTCAGAGCGCCCTGGCTCCATCCGTAAAGCAGCCCGAGAAAGAGAATCGCAAGAAACACGCCCATATCAAGTAAAGCAACCAGCCCTACCTCCTTGAACACAACCGCCCAAGGGTACATGTAGGCCATCTCCATATCGAACGCCAAGAACAGCAACGCATAACCGTAATAGCGCGCATGATAACGTCCCCAGACCGGATCGCGTGACAGCACCCCCGCACTCGCCGGCACATCCTTTCCCGGCTCCTGCCGTGTCGCCCCCAAACTACGAGCCAAGCCATAAAGGCTCAACACCGTACCCAGGACACCCAGGGCTAACCCCAGCAGCAATGAGTATTGTTGTGTAGCGCTCATAACGTCTAACTTCTCAAGTTTACTCTGGCACAGGTTCGTGAGATCTAACTCTCTATTGCACAAAAAATATGGAACCCCGTTCAACGAATGGTTCGACGAAGATCAGTTTCAAGTCTAGACACCCTTGCCGGAAGCGCAAACTATCCCTCTACTCACGCGGTCAGAACCTCCGCCTTCTACTGAGTTTTAACAAGTAGATTCGACTACGGCACGTCCTTGAAGTCGCGAATATGCAACAGATCTTCTACCGGGAGAACGGCCACAAACCCGTCGCTGTCGAGCCCCTTGTGGACCGTCCGGGCAATGGTTTTCACTATTTTTTCCGCCCGACCCGCTTCCTCGAATATCTCGGCGCGAACCCAGTCAGCCATAGTGTCCTCTGCATAGTAGTTCCGGTACTCGCCGAAACCGCGTACCTTGGAAACCGTCAAGCCGGACACGCCAATTGCTTTCAGCGCGCCCTCGACTTTTTCAAGTTCTAACGAGGAAAATATTGCCGTTACTTTGCAAAATTTCGTATTCATCATAACTCCACTACATTAAGGAAATTGAGCGACGAGCAACTCAGATCATCCCTTCTTCCAGTAGTTAAACATTCGAAGCTAAACTGCAGTCAAAAACGGTACACACTTCTATTTTCTACGCCTCTTCAAAACTCAGTCGCCACGTTTGTTACATGGCCAATCCGCAAACGCCAGAAAATAGAGAAAGGCAAGATTAACGAGTGGAATCAATATCAAAACGCCCAAAATTCCCGGATACCCAACACGCTGGCAAATACGCCACGTCGGTATCACAACAATAATGGCAACAACCAGCATCCATAACCAGTGGCCCGCGCCCATGGTGCTTCCTAACATGTTACCTTCAATCATATTCAAAGCTCCATTTCAATTGGTTAATTCAGTGGTGATGAGAATGAGTGTGCTCTCCAGTCGGCGGCTCTACCCCCGACGTTTTTTTAAGAAATATCTGCTCGCCAACCGCAATTAGGACCATCGCCACTACGGCCACGCCGATCACGAACGGATCCGTATTCAGTTTGACCCAGACAAAACCTCCGAGCGCCAGTAAATCGAGAGCAATGGCTGTAACGGGTACCCACGCTTTGGCCTTGATGTCCTCACGCAAGTAGCGAAGCACGCCCCAGTGAATGGCGATATCCATTATCAAGTAGAACACAATTCCCAGAGCGGCAATCCGAGACAGATCAAAAAATGCGGTCAGAAACAAGCCCAAAACGACAGTATAGACCAGAGTGTGCTTCTGGATACTCCCAGGCATACCAAAATGATTGTGTGGGACCAGCTTCATTTCAGTCAGCATGGCCAGCATTCGTGAGACCGCAAAAATGCTGGCTAGAATGCCGCCCGCAGTAGCCATCATTGCAATGGCCACCGTGAACCAGACCCCATAGTTTCCCAGTGCTGGGCGCGCGGCAGCGGCCAGGGAATAATCCCGCGTCTCGATGATTTCGGCCAATGAAAGGTTGCTCGCAACAGCGAAACCAACGAGTGTGTAGATCACGACGCAAGCAGCGATAGAAATCACAATGGCACGACCGACATTACTCTTAGGATTTTTAACCTCAGAGCCGCTATTGGTAATGGTCGTAAAGCCTTTAAACGCCAATATCCCCAGAGCCGTAGCCCCCAGGAAGTTGCCTACGGTTCCCGCCTCTCCGGGGCTTGAGAAGTCCACTGAAAGACTGTCCGCGACCCAGATTCCGACCAGCCCGAAAATGATAATGCCCGCAATTTTCAAAATACCGATAAATGAGGCCACGCCCTGGATCAACCGATTACTTGAAAGATTGACCAGAAAGGCGGCGATGATGAGGGACACACCGAGAACAGGCACCATTATGCCGCTCTGGTCGCCACCGAAGAGCTGCATGGTGTAAGAGCCGAAAGTGCGGGCGAGAAAACTCTGGGCAATCACCATGGAAAAATACATCAGCAGAGCGTTGAACGCTGTTGGCAAGCGATTGCCATAGGCCTTGTGCAAATACATGCCAATGCCACCGGCGGACGGGTAGGCATTGGAAATCTTGATGTACGAATAGGCGCTGAAGCTGACGATGACGGCGGCGGCCAGGAACGCCAACGGGAAAAGGACGCCGGTCATCTGCGCCATCTGCCCGGTAAGCGCAAAGATACCGGCGCCAATCATGACGCCGGTTCCAAGCATGACCGTGCCCGGCAAGGTCAGACTTCCTTCCTCATAACGGGTTGTTCTGTCTAGGTTATTTGCCATGCATCCTCCGGCATTTGGTTACTCAACACAGCGCTTTAGAACCACATACGAACACCGACCACGATGCCAGCTTCGGACTCATCACCGCCCTCTGCACGAATCTGGTCAGCCTTATCGCCCAGGGATCGACTCCAGTAGCCCCCGATGTAAGGCGCGAACTCTCTGGCCAGTTCGTACCGATAGCGTAACCCCACACGAACATCGTTAACCCCACTGGGGCGACCGTACTTTTCGGCGTCAGTCAGCGCGGCGGCAATCTCCACGCGGGGCTGAAGATACGACACTTGGGACATACGAAGGTCGTACTCGGCCTCAATGCTCGCGGCTATATCTCCATCTTCATTAATCATAATGGAGTTGTCCATTTCAAACCGATAGGGAGCTACTCCAAATAGACTGAACACAACATAGTTTTCGCGATTCGCCCCCGACGCCAACGAACCCCGGGTACCAATACCGCCCTGCAGCTCCCAGAATGGGGCGATCAAACGACTGGCCAGCACCTCCGCGCTTTCCAGCTCAGTGGGCTCTCCATCATCCTTCCGGTTTTCGCCTTCACTTTTAAAATAGATTCGATTCCGATCCCCGCCGTACCAAGCCAACATATCCCAGACGATCAAGCTTTCCTCGTTATCGGTGCGGGTGGCCTCCAGACGGTCAAACAGTACTTGACCGGTTCGGTAGGGTTTGACCGGGTCCGGCCAGTCGTCTTCCGCGTGGCCCGCATGCACCGTGCTGGTCATTCCCACCAGCGTTAGAGGCATCAAAATGTTCAGTTTTCTCATAAGTCCTCCTTAGCTGACGTTGACGACGCGGAACATGCCCGCCTTCATGTGGTACAGCAGATGGCAGTGAAAGGCCCAGCTGCCGGGCGCATCGGCGCTGATTTGCAACGAGACCACCTCACTGGGCTTGAGGCTGATGGTGTGCTTGCGCGGACGGGGATACTGGCCGTTTTCAAGCTCCATCCACATGCCATGCAAATGGATCGGGTGTTCCATCATGGTGTCATTTACCATAATCAGACGCAGGCGCTCTCCATGGTTGAACTCCACAGGGCCATCGACCTCGGTAAACTTCACACCATCAAAGGACCACATGTATTTTTCCATGTTGCCGGTAAGGTGAAGCTCAATGTCCCGTTCCGGCTCCCTCTCGTCTGGCCAGGGATGAGCGCCGATCAGATCGCCATAGACCAGAACGCGATGATCCACATCCTCAAGACCAACGCCAGGCTCATTCAGCCGGCTGACCGGGTTGCGAGCAATCATCGCTGCGGCGGGACCATGGCCGCCCGGCGCGTGCTCGATGCCAAGATCCGGGGCCGAAGGCCGTTGTTGAGATGCCGCCATACCCCCGCCATGGTCACCGTGCATCTCATGCTGGCCCCCCATACCGGATTCATCGCCCTTGGAAGACGACATATCCATGCCATCCATATCGTGGCTCATTCCCATGGCCGCCATACCCCGCTCGGGCACCGGCCGCAAATCGGGCACCTGTGCTTGCTGCCCCACCTCCGTTGCGAGCGTGCCCCGGACATAACCGCTGCGGTCCATACTCTCCGCGAACAGCGTATAGGGCCGGTCGCTTTTCGGCGTCACGATGACATCGTAGGTTTCCGCCACGCCGATACGGAATTCATCGACTGTGACTGGCTTGATCGGTTGACCGTCGGCGGAGACCACCACCATCTCAAGGCCCGGAATGCGAAAATCAAAAAACGACATGGCCGATCCATTGATGATTCTCAACCGGACCTTTTCGCCGGGCTTGTACAGCGCTGTCCAGTTTGTTGCATTATCACGGCCATTCATCAGATAGGTATAGGTGGATCCGGTCACATCCAGCAAATCCCGGGAGCTCATGCGCATTTGGTTCCACATAGAGCGCTCTTTCCAGGTCTTCTCCAGACCCTGGCGGCGAATGTCAGCCAGGGTATCGCCCAGAGTACGCTGCTGGTAGTTGTAGTAGCCTTCCGCTACCGTCAGGTTGCGGAACACCTCATGCGGGTCTTCAAAGGTCCAGTCGCTCAGGACGATCACATGCTCCCGGTCGGCGCCAATATCGCCGTCTGCCGGGTCAATCACCAGAGGCCCGAGGTGACCCAACTGTTCCTGCAAGCCTGAGTGACTGTGATACCAGTAAGTTCCATTTTGTTGAACGTCGTACTCATAGCTGAACGTCTCTCCCGGCTTGATACCGGGAAAACTCACGCCAGGCACGCCATCCATATTTTCAGGCAGAATGATGCCGTGCCAGTGGATCGAGGTGTCGTCACTCAGTGCATTGGTGACGTTCAGGCGAGCTCTCTGTCCTTCTTTCAGCCTGATCAGCGGCCCAGGCATGCTGCCGTTAATGGTGATCGGCCTGCCGATCTTTCCACCAATATTCATCTCCTCCCGGCGAATATGTAAATCGATCGCAGAGCCAGCGTTGACCACATCGCCATAGCTTCGTCCCAGGGGAGACGCCCAGGTCGGCGCCATCCTGGCCATAGCGAGGGCCGATGCCACCCCGATCGCCGATTTGATAAAGCGTCGACGGCTCGCCTCTATCGGTTTTCCCATCATGCAACCTCCTGACTCTTGTAAACTCTCGCAAAATGGATCTGACTCCAGGGCCCACCAGGCGGTAGCCCAAGCTAATGATGAGGAGCTTCAGCGGAACCCCGAGCAGTCAAGACTTGATACTGCTCGTGGGACAGCTCGGGAAGGCGTCTCAAGAAAGCCACCATGCTCCAGATTCGCTCGTCATCATGGTTCGGACCCCAGCCCGGCATGCCGGAGGCTTTGATGCCGTGTTTTATGACCCAAAACCTATGTTGGGCCCGCGACTCAAGATCCTCTTCCCCTTGATGCGGTTGCGTCAGATCCGGTGGCGCGGGATTGAGGCCCAAGGTGAAATCACTCTCATCCTTGCCCGGTTTGAGATGGCAGCCGGCACACATGTCATTGTAATCAGCGCCCCCGGCCAGCAGGCGCTCGGACGTGTCCAGATCCGCGGGCACTTCAATCCCGCTCGACGCCCGGTCAACCGAGCGTTCGCGCAGTGTTTCCAGCGCCCAATAAGTCAGTGGCGTATGGTGATCGTCCGCGCCGACGGGATACAAACCCGAGTAGATGAACGCTACAGCCGCCGCTATGGCAATGACGAGCGCAGCGATTAGGCATTTGATGCAAGACAGAAACCTAGGGGCCGCCATGTGCTCTCCTTTATGCTTTAGTGGTCGTGTTGGGAATTACGCGCTGCGTCGTCATCGGACTCGGAGTGCTTGTGCTCGGACTCCTTTGAGTCGGCATCCTTCTTATCCATGTGCTGCTTGCACTTCTTCATCATGGCCTGCATGACCGGGTCATCCATGTCCATCTCGGCGTGGTCCATGTCTTTCATTTCTGAGCATTTCGGCTTTTCGGCCTCCTCCATATGCTCCGACGGCTCATGCGCCTGCACGGCTAGGACCAAAATAAGCGCTGGCAGGGCGGCCAACCAACGTAAAGTTTTGTGTGTCATGGGGTAACTCCTCAATTGGAACGAAAGTGAACAGCCATTGCTGTTTTCAACAACCAACACTCACTCTAACAAACTGGCCCTGTCTGCCAGATGACTCAAACATTACATTTTTGTAATGTTCGTGTAACCTTGTCGTTGGACACAGTCAGCTACACTCGTGCGATACGGATCAGAAGAGGTGCTTCATGCGACTGCTGGTGGTAGAAGACGAAGTAAAAACAGGTGACTATCTGCGCCAAGGCTTGACCGAAGCCGGCTTTATGGTCGAGCTGGCACGCAACGGTCTCGACGGCCATCACCTGGCGATGACGGAGTCTTTTGAGCTGATAGTTCTGGACGTCATGCTGCCAGATGTGGACGGGTGGCGCATCGTGCAGTCATTGCGCGAAGCCGGCCGCCAGACTCCGGTGCTGTTTCTAACGGCACGTGACGCTGTGGACGACCGCGTAAAGGGCCTGGAGCTGGGCGCCGACGATTACCTGGTGAAACCTTTTGCCTTTACCGAACTTCTGGCCCGAATACGCACATTACTGCGCCGGCGATCCGCGCCTACCCTGTCGGAACAACTGGAGATTGCCGACCTGTCTCTTGACCTGCCAAAACACCGCGTTACCCGCGCCGGGAAGAAAATCAACCTCAGCCACAAGGAGTTTTGCCTTCTGGAGCTTATGGTCCGTCGGCGTGGCGAGGTGTTGCCTCGTTCGCTAATTGCTTCCCAGGTATGGGATATGAACTTCGATTCCGACACCAATGTGATTGATGTGGCCATTCGTCGATTGAGGGCCAAAATTGACGATGATTTCGAGCCCAAACTGATTCACACCGTGCGTGGCATGGGCTACAAACTTGACGTGGAAACCGACAATGAAGATCACTAATCGGCAACCACTGTCGCTGGCCGCTCGGGTCATGGTGTTTGTGGGGCTGGCCATTGGGCTCAGCCTCTTCCTGATCGGGAACCTCGTTCTCAGTGCCGTCGAACGTCACTTCGCCGAACAGGATGCCGTTGAACTGGCCGTAATGACCGAAGCCGTTGTCGAAGCCTTGCAGAGCGGTGCCAACGGTTCCGCACGACAGACTGATGCCTTGGCTAACGCCATATCCGGACATCACGGAGTCTTTTTCCAAGTTCGGGATGAGCAAGGCGATGCTATCTACAGCATGCCGGGTGCCGACCTGTCGCAAGCATCCGATACCCTCTTCCCAGCGTCCGAAATCAATGCAGGCAACGTGCAAACCTGGCAGGAAGGCGATAAGACCTTCCGGGGTGTGATCTCTGAGAGTGAGGTCGGAGGCCGGAGTTACTCGATCACTACGGCCATTGATATGGGCTTCCACCTGGAGTTTCTCCAGAGCTTTCACCGCACGTTGTGGCTTATCATGAGCCTCGCCGGCGCCATTACCCTTCTGGCCGCCTGGTATGGCATTCATCAGGCCCACGCGCCCCTGCGCGATTTGTCTGACAGAATCGGCGATATCCAGGCCGATCGGCTTCACGTGCGCCTCGACCCAGCCTCGGTGCCATCGGAGCTACAGGGCCTGGTCACCTCGTTCAATCACATGATCGGTCGGCTGGAAGACAGCTTTACTCGCCTGTCGCACTTCTCGGCCGACATCGCACACGAGTTGCGTACGCCGCTCACCAACCTCATTACCCAGACCCAAGTCGGCCTGGGAAAGGCCAGAGATAGGGAAGAATACCGTGAACTGCTGTATTCCAATCTGGAGGAGCAGGAGCGCCTGGCCAAGATGGTCAATGACATGCTGTGGCTGGCCAAGAGTGATCACGGTCTCCTCAAGCCTGTACAGACACCGCTGGATTTAGCGAGGGAGGTGAATGCGCTGTTCGATTTTTTCGAGGCACTGGCGGAAGAGAAGCAAATCCGCCTGATATTGGAAGGCCAGGCACCCCCCATTCATGGTGACCGGGCCATGCTGCGACGAGCGATTTCCAACCTGCTCTCCAACGCCATCCGCCTCACACCCTCGGGGGAGACGGTACTCGTACAACTGGCCAGAACCGGAGACCAAGAGGTCTCGCTAAGCGTCCAAAATCCGGGTTCGGAGATTCCCGCCGAACATTTACCCAACATTTTCGACCGCTTTTATCGCGTCGACCCGTCGAGAGCTCGTCAAAGCGAGGGCGCAGGACTTGGGCTCGCTATTGTCAAATCCATCGTCGAGGCTCATGGTGGTCGCGCTGAAGCAACATCGGCGCGAAACATGACCATTTTCACGCTCACCTTTCTCGAAGACTGAAACGAACTATGTCTTCTCATGTTGTAGATGAGCGCCGCCACATGCCCAACGTTTACGCCAAGCTTCCACATCAAAGGTTCCAGCATGCCAAGTGGCAATGATGATGTCCGAGAAGGACTCTTCGCCCAGACGCACTGGATAACCGAACAACGCGGCGTGGTCTTTCTCCTGATACCAGCGCTGCGCGTAAACCGGCTTACCACTGGTGACCGCCACCTCCACCATTGATGGCTGAATCCTCTTGACCCAGTCCGCACGTTTTGACTGGCTGGAAGACAGTTCGCTTTGGCTCGCGCCATCCAGAACGTCGCGACTAAGTGGAGTAAGTGTTCCGGTGGCAACCAGTTGATAATCAGTGTTCATGATTGGGCTCCTGTGAATATGGCTACATATCAACAGGCGAGCCCATCAAGAATTACTACCTATCCCGGCATATGGGCGCCTTGTCGGCGCCCATAACTCAATCACCACATCCATCCGCCGACTGAAGTCTGACTTGTCCGGAATGAGTGGTAGCCATCGTCAAAGGATTTGGTGGCGGCTTTCGTAAGGTAGCTGCCCCGCAAGAAGAGCTTCTGAAGCTCCCATTCAACGCCCCGCCGAACAAGATACTGCCCATCTACGGGAAAGTTCGCCAGCCCCTTCCCCTCGAATTCCGGCAACATCAACACATTCGCCCAGGACTCAGCTATCACGTTGTGCAGATTCTCTCCAGAGTAATTGAAATTACCCAGCGTGTTGAAGGCATGGCCGTTCAACAGAATCAGCAGATGAAAATGTGGTTTCGTCTCACCTGCCTTGTATTCACGTGCCCAAGCATAGTGGAGCTTCGCTGGGTGAATACGGCCCTTTCTGAGTTGATACCGAGACAGCCTGTATTTCAACACCTCCCAAAACCGCCTGATGTACTCATTGCCAAGCGCTTCTCCTTCGAGAGGCCAGTAGCTCACCGGGAACCTAAGATCTACCCGAACTGCAAATACACGGCTGTTGTCCATTAGGGATTCCAGCGCCACCTCGTACAGTCGCTCCAGATACTCCTCAATAAGCGGTCCTCTGGTTACCTGAACCGGGAGGTTTCGGTAGTGATGATCTTCGTGGAGTGTTAAGTGGCCCAGCTTGGCTTTAGGTTGGTCGTGGTGTTCAAATGTAGTTGGTTTCATGGCTACTCCAATAGGTAGGTTTATTGACATACCGTCAGGAGGCTCCATCAACTTTTACACCACGTCAGGCTCTCGCTCGCTATCGACGTTATATGAGGGCTGCTTTGAGGCAGCCCATTACTCCGCTGCTACCGCTTCCCATGCTTACTATCGTGCATGGGTTCATCCACACTGGCGTGTGTGTATATTACTATTCCCTACATGACTGGACACATGAAGCCCCGACGTAGACAGAGCCTAAGGAACGGGCGCTCGGCAAGTCACGGCGTTTTTACGCTGTCGATTATTTCGAAGAGTTTTGAAGAAGCCTATCAAACCCGGCCTCCTCTTGGACGGGACCGCCCTACTGAATTTGGCCGTAAGACCTGCCCAGGGGATTAGAGGCGTCCGGGCTGAAAGTTATTCCCGTCAGCCCCTCGCTGACGCAGAGATCCCTTACCGGCTCACCGCAAAAAACCCCCTTGTAGAGATCCAGCTCAGTTTTAAACATTGGGACGCCGGCAAGCCTTGCCTCAACAAACCCAAAGTGCACCAAGTTTCCGTGCTCGTCGTAAGCAGTCGCAGATTGAATAATCGCATCATACTGCTCTGCCGTGGAGGTGGGGTTGAAAATATATCCTTTGCGCCCGCCGAAGGTCACTGGCAGGCACTCCCCGCTCTGCTCCAACAGATCGCCCAGGACCAAGAATGCTCTCTCGGACAGGAATAGCCGCCCGAAGTTTTCCGATACGTCCGGCACTTCGGTCGCTCTCGAACCCTCGCAGGGGCGGAACTCAATCTCTAGCGGCTTCCAGACGCCTTGATACGCCTTGGGTTCAGCGTTAAAGGCAAAGGTTCCGTGTTCCTCCCCCAGCTTGGTCATAGACTCCACCGGCGGAATGACATGCATTAGGTACGACTCATCGTGCAGAATTCGATAGATCATTTGAGCTGGCTCGCTGGCAGCATGACGTATGGCGGGAAGCTGGAGGTCTGGAGCTTAAAGCGAACCATTCGGAGCGCGTCCGCCAATGAACGGTCGTCCTTGATACGGACGTGATCAATGAGGGTGCCCAACCAGCGGTAATTGTTCGGCGACAATTACGGTG
>NZ_DGMV01000074.1:4305-5766 GCF_002388575.1 Marinimicrobium sp. UBA4509 | reverse complement strand
TCCACGTGCTGACGATCGTCGTCGGTGGTCGCCGGAACAATCCGGTCGATCATGGTGCAGGGGAAGGTGGTATTACTACGAACCCACTGCGCCAGCTCGGGCGAGACCTGCTCGGCAAATTGATGCAGCGCCTTTTCCAACACCTGCCCATTATTGGGCAGGTTATCGCAGCTCAGCGCGGTAAAGCTGGGCACGCCGGCGTCCATTCGCGCTTTCAGTGCCGATACCAGATAACCGATGGCCGAGCGGGGCTTGTTCAGGTTCTCAAGATCATGCTGAATATCCGGGTTTTTCAGGTTGAGGTTGCCGGTGGCCGGATCGTGGCAATACCCTTTTTCAGTGACCGTCATCGAAACAATCTTGATGGCCGGATCGGCCATCACGGCGACCAGCGCCGATGGATCTTCCGGGCCCACCATGACTGCCTTCACGGCGCCGACGATCTGCAGCTTTTCGCTGTCGCTCGAGCGCTCAACGAGCGTGTACAGCCCGTCCTGGGGTGCGAGCTGCTCGCGCACCGTTGGCGAGCGAAGGCTGCACCCGATGATGCCCCAATCCCCGCCAAATTGATTCAGGACCGCTTCGGTATAAAAAGCCTGGTGGGCCCGATGAAAGGCCCCAATGCCCAGGTGGACAATACCGGCTTTCAGCGCCGAGCGATCATAGTTCGGGGTGCTCACGGAAGCGGGCACCTGCCCCAAAGTTTCATTGTTTAAACGTTTCATAACATCACTCTTTCTTTTGGTTGATAGGCAATTGTGAGTCAGGCTCTTCGCCGCTCTATGGCAGCGTTGTCAATCGTACTCACATTGGCAATCTCTCCCACTCGATGGTATATTTTCTGTTCACTGTCCTGCAATTGCCGCCATGGCATTCATGCCCCGTAGCGCGCGGCATAACCATTACAACATCAACGATCAACCAACAGGCATCCTCTTTATGGCACGTATAGCAGCAATTGGCGAAGTTATGGTGGAGCTTTCGCCTTATCCTACCGCGCAGGAGGAGACCCGCGAAATCATGGCGCTCTCCTACGCGGGCGACACCTACAATACCTCCGTCTACATGTCCCGCCTGGGGCTGGAAACCCACTATGTCACTCGCCTCGGGGATGATCCCTACAGTGAGCAGATCATCCAGCGGATGCACGACGAGGGTATCGGCACTGATATGATCGAACGGGCTGCCGGTCGTTCACCCGGGCTGTACATCATCCGTAACACCCCCGATGGCGAGCGGGAATTTTTCTACTGGCGCCGCGAAGCGCCCGCGCGCGAACTGTTTTCCGAGCCCAACGAAAGCGTGCGTCTGTACAACCAGCTGCAGGAGTTCAACGCGGTCTACCTGAGCGGCATCACGCTCGCCATCATGACCGATACCGCCCGGCAAAGCCTGTTCGATGCCCTCGCCAAACTGCGCGGCAAAGGGGTAAAAGTCATTTTCGACAGCAACTATCGCCCC
>NZ_DGMV01000074.1:322-4230 GCF_002388575.1 Marinimicrobium sp. UBA4509 | reverse complement strand
CCCCCGCCTGTGGAACACCGCCAAGGACGCCCAGAACGCCATGCAGGCCATGCTCAAGCACACCGATATCGCCCTGCTGACGCTTGATGATGAGCAGCTGCTGTGGGGCGACGATTCCATCGAGGGCTGCAAAAAGCGTTATCAGGCGCTGTCCGAGCTGGTACTGAAGCGTGGCGCCGAGGAAACCGTGCTGATCGTAGATGGCGAAGAGCAACGGGTCCCGGTGCCCAAAGTCGATAACGTGATCGACACAACCGGTGCCGGCGACACCTTCAACGCTGGCTACCTGGCCGCGCGACTGGACGGCGCCTCGGCAGAGGCAGCCGCTGCAAACGGCACCCGTTGTGCACGAGTGGTCATCCAGCACCGGGGCGGCGTAATCGAGAAAACCCTGTTTGAAGCCGGTATCAACGGCTGACACCTCACAGGCGGCGCGCCCAGGCGCCGCCTTTTTTACGACTGGGCTACACCCCTGCCACTACAGCATCGGCACGCCCCGTTTACACAGCTGAATACTGAAACCAAACGGATCGCGCATCATCACCAGGTGCGAGCCATCCTGAGGCTTCACTTCCTCAACAAACGTCGCTCCCACTTTCTCGAGTTCCGCCCGCTTCGCGTCCGGGTTTTCGCACACAAACGCAAGATGCAGAATCAGTGGGTTCATATCCGCGTAGGGCGGGACTTCATCCGGCGGATTGTTGTAAATTTCAATCATGACCTGGCCGCTGGAATCTTTCAGAAAGTGGGTACGGGGCCCACCCTCCATCTTCCGTGCAACGGTCATCCCCAGATTGGCGGTATACCACTCGGCCACCGCCTCCGGGTCAGCCACATTGTAGGCAAAGTGTTCAATTTTCATCGTATTCTATCGCTCCAGGTTACTCGTACAGTCCGAACAGACGCGGCAAGGCTTCACTGAAAGCCGGCACGTAAGTGACCAGCAACAGGACAACAAACATCGCGGCATAGAGCGGCAGCAGGGGCTTGAACATTTTGCTGATGGTGGTTTTGGCAATCCCGCAGCCGACAAAGAGCACACTCCCTACCGGCGGCGTACACAACCCGATACACAGGTTCAACACAATCATGATACCGAAGTGCAGCGGCGACATGCCCAGCTCGGTGACCACCGGGAGGAAGATCGGGGTAAAGATCAGGACCGCCGGTGTCATGTCCATGAAAATACCGACAATCAACAGAATCAGGTTGATGGTCAGCAGAATGATGTAGGGGTTATCACTCAGCGCAATCAGGGCATCGCTGATGGTCTGCGGGATATTCTCATAGGACATCACCCAGGACATGGCGGTGGAGGTGCCGATCAACAACATCACAATCGCGGTGGTCTCAACCGACTTGACCAGAATCTGCGGCAATTGGTTTATCTTGACCTCCCGGTAGATGAACACCGATAGCGCCAGAGCGTAGAGCACCGCGATCACACTGGCCTCGGTGGCGGTAAAGAAACCCGCCACAATACCGCCGATAACGATGATGATCAGCAGTAGGCTCGGGATGGCATCAATGGTTTTACGCACCGCTTCGCGAAACGGAATGCGATCGCCTACCGGGTACCCTTTCATCTTGGCCCAGATACCGCAGACCGCCATCAACCCGGCCATCAACAGCAGGCCCGGAATGTAGCCGGCAATAAACAGCGCGGCAATGGAAACACCACCGCTGGCCAACGAGTAAACGATCAACACGTTGCTCGGCGGAATCAGCAGGCCGGTCGTGGAGGCCGTAACCGTGACCGCACCACTAAAACCCCGATCGTAACCTTCTTTGGTCATGGCCGGGACCATAAAACCACCGACCGCTGAAGTGGCCGCCACGGCGGAGCCGGAAATGGCCCCAAACAGGGTACAACTGATCACGTTCACAAACGCCAGGCCGCCGGGCAGCATGCCAAAAAACACCTTGGCAAATTCAATCAGACGGTGCGCAATCCCGCCCTGACCCATCAGAATGCCCGACAGAATGAAGAACGGAATGGCGAGCAGAGCAAAACTGTTGATGCCCCCCGCCATGCGCTGCGCCAGGGTCATGACCGCCGGCGTAAAATCAATAGTGAACAGCATCGTCAGCAAAGTGGAAATGCCGATACTGATAGCGATGGGGACGTTGAGGAACAGCAACACAACGAAGCTGAGCACCAACACGACAATTGACAGTTCCATAGGGGTTCGCCTCTCTTATTCGTTCTATCTAGCAGCGTTAGTCGATGGGCAGGTCTTCACTGGCACCCGGAATTTCGCGCAATCGAATATGATCAATGGCGAACAGACAAATCAGTATTCCACTGATGGGGACGACGCTGTAGATATACCCCATGGGAATCTGCAGCGCTGGCGACAGTTGATTCAGGTCCAGCGTCAACATCATCAGTTTGAAACCGCCGACCACCATCACGCTCGCGGCAAACGCGAAACACAGCACGTTGATCAGAATTTCGGTTTTTACCTGAGCTTGGCGAGATAGACTGGAAGTGACAATATCCAGCCCTAGGTGTGCTCGCACACGAAATGCGTAGGCGGCCCCTAGCAGCCCGATCCAGACCAAGAGGAAACGGGCCAGCTCCTCGGTCACCGAGCTGGGCTCGGACAGAATAAAGCGGGTGACAACCTGCCAGGTGACATCGATCACCATTACGGCCATCAATACCATCAACACCCAGGCGAGGGCGCGATCAATTACTCTCATTACACTGTTCATGGCTCTCGTCTCCGCGCTCACATGGATTTGATCTGCTGCAGAAGCTCGTACACGGGCTCACCGCGCAGTTCTTCATGCATGGGCTCAACACGTTCCATAAAGGGTGTCTTGTCCGGATAAACCACTTCCACACCGGCTCTTTGCACCTCTTCCAGCGCGTGCTCGGTCGCTTCGGCCCATAGTTGTTTCTGGTAGGTCACCGACTCATCCATGGCCTGCTGCAGCCAGGCCTGCTGTTGTTCATCCAGAGAGTTCCAGACGTAGTTACTGATCAGGACCACGTCCGGTACATAGGTGTGCTCATTGAGCGAGTAGAACTTCGCCACTTCGTAGTGCTTGGAGATGAAAAAGCTCGGCGGGTTGTTCTCGGCACCGTCCACGACACCCTGGGAGAGGGCGGTATAGAGCTCACCCCAGGAAACCGGAGTTGGAGAGCCGCCCAGGGAGCGGACCATTGCCATGGAGGTCTGACTCTCCTGAACCCGGATTTTCATCCCGGCCAGGTCTTCAGGCGTTTCGACCTGTTTGTTGACGGTGTAAAAGCTGCGGCTACCGGCATCGTAGTAACCCAGCCCCCGCAATCCGACATCCGCACCTGACTGGAGCATTTTGATACCGGCATCGCTGTCGAGAAAATTCCAGAAGTGTTCGTGATCCCGGAATACATAGGGCAAGCTGAACACTTTCATTTCCGGCACGAAGCTTTCCATTGGGCTGGCGGACACTTTGGTCATGGCCAGGCTGCCAATCTGGAGCAGTTCAATCAGTTCCCGTTCGGAGCCGAGCTGGCCATTGGAGTAGACTTCCAATTGAACGCTACCGTCCGACAGTTCATGCAACCGGTCGGCCATGTGAACCATGGCTTTGTGCACGGGCGTGCTTCGATCGAGGTCATGCCCCATTTTCATGTAGACGGTGTCGTCCACTACGGTGTCGCACCCGGCCAGGCCGATGGTTACCGCAATGCAGCCGAGCACTCGCCGCCAGGTGGTTGGTTGGTTTGATTGCATAGTGACCTTCTCTCTTATTGTCGAGCTGACCATGATACAGGGCAGCCTACCCTCTCTCAATTAAACCTTGTTTGTCAGTCCTGAACTGATGTGCTTTGAACTTCTTTGCTTTCGACTTGGGTGGCTCGAATCCGGGCTGCCATGGGGTACACCGTTTCGGGACACGCCGTAAACCCATCC
>NZ_DGMV01000074.1:0-155 GCF_002388575.1 Marinimicrobium sp. UBA4509 | reverse complement strand
GTCCCGAAACGGTGTACCCCATGTCATCCCTCACTTGGGCAGAAACCTTTCGTCATTGCATGTTCTTTGAACGTCACAACACTGAGAGGTTACCGCAACCACTTAAGTCGTTACCTCTACCAATCGGTACGCGGGTGTGGGGCACACGGTTTCAA